>QNER01000253.1 GCA_003646175.1 Candidatus Parabeggiatoa sp. nov. 1 | reverse complement strand
GGATCAAGTCTCCATCGCTGCGATTAATAGTCCGGCATCTTTAACGCTGTCGGGTGATGCAAAGAGATTAGAAGAAATCGCCGCACAACTGGAAGCGAAAGGCGTGTTTAATAGTTTTCTCCGCGTGGAATTAGCTTACCATAGCCCCATTATGGAATCATTAAAGGACGATTTGCTCCACTCACTCTCTAGCCTACGTCCCAAGTCACCCGCCATCCCGCTGTATTCCAGCGTCACCGGTCAAATTGTTAATGAAGCCAGCTATGATACCGAATACTGGTACCAAAACATTCGTCAGCCGGTTCGGTTTGCTAAGGCCATAGAAAACCTCAACAAAGACGGCCACAAACTGTTCATTGAAGTCGGCCCTCATCCGGTACTGTTGACGGATATCAAGCAATGTCTGTTGCAGAACAAGGTCCGTGGCGGTAGCGTACTGACTTCTCTGCGCCGTAAGCAACCGGAAATCGCTACCTTGTTGGAAGCATTCGGTTCATTCTATACCTTAGGTTATCCTATAGATTGGAAAAATTTTTATGCCAAAGGTGGACATTACGTTAAACTGCCTACCTATCCTTGGCAACGGGAAACCCATTGGAATGAAACGGAAGAAGCCTTATTTGATCGCTTGGGAGAACCTAATGATCACCCCCTGTTAGGACATCGCCTGACTGCACCTAACCCATGTTGGGAAAGCACACTGAATCAAAATTATCTCCCTTATTTGAATGATCACCGTATTCAAGAAACGGTGGTACTGCCAGGTGCTGTGTATGTGGAAATGGGACTGGCTATCCACCAAGCATTTTACGAGAACAAGCCGTGTACTTTGGAAAAACTCACCTTCCATAAAACGCTGCTTATACACCCAAGCGATGAACCAATACTTCGTTTAAACTACGATGATGCAAGGCGCGAATACACCGTTCACAGCCGATCACAAGATGATAATAACTGGACGTTACATGCCACCGGCACGCTCTCAATGGTACCGCTTAGCGATGTGGCACTGATTAACCTAAAAGAGATTTGTGAACGCTGTCAAAATGGGGTTATGGATGCGAAAACATTTATGGCGCAACTGCCTCGTGGCTTGCAATATGGACCTTATTTCCAAGGCATTCAACAAATATGGCTGGGATCGGATGAAGTGTTAGCCCATATTGAAGGATATGAAGGGCTGGCCACTGAGCATGAGAGTTATCGTATCCATCCCACACTTCTGGACATCAGTTTCCAATCTCTGATTGCCCTATTGGATGACGATGATCCTAATGTTTATGTGCCGGTGTCTATCCTCAAACTCAAGTTTCGTGCCAGTCCAAAGCGACAGTTTTGGAGTTACGCTTGCCTGACCAATCGTTCAGCCGGGTTTATTGATGCTGATATAATTCTATGTGATGATGAAGGCAACGTTTTGGTAGAAATAACCTGTTTGCGTTGCCAAGCCCTAACCGCTGCAAAAGTAGAAGAACTTGAGTACTTGAAGCCGTGGTTTTACAAAGTGCTTTGGGAACAAACTCAACCGGTGGACATGGCTAAAACCGAAAAACCCGGCAGTTGGCTATTGTTTATGGATCAAGGCGGTATTGGTGACAAACTGGCCGAACAATTACTTGCCCATGACGTAGGGACGGTTATCCAAGTGCGGCCGGGTAGCCAATTCCAACAACCGGATGAAACTCATTTCCTTATTCGCCGGGACAACAAGCCTGATATGGAACGGCTGATGGAAACAGTGGAAGTGGGCAACTGTCAAAGCGTCGTTTATCTATGGGGACTGGATGCCGGAACCTGCGATGATGAACCCACTGGCTTGGCTGAAAGCGTCGCCTGCTTACATTTCATTCAGGCGCTGCTTCAAGTGGATAAGTCACACCCACCACGCTTTTTTTTAGTCACTCGCGGGGCCCAGCCAGTTCTTGATTCAGACCTGTTTGCACTTGCCCAAGCGCCCATAGTGGGGATAGGGCGAGTGGCCGCGACCGAAGAACCCAGTTACCGTTGCACCTTGGTGGATATCGATCCAGACGATGGCGTGGATAGCATTCCGCTTTTGGCGAGAGAACTGTTAGCGAACAGTCCTGAACAGGAACTCGCTTTGCGGGGTAACGAGCGTTATGTTTATCGTTTGGTGCGGGAATCGGTGGAAACCTTGGCGTTGGAAGCCAATCAACAAATACCGCTTTCGGTATCAACAGAACATCCCTTTGAATTGGAAATTGGCACACCCGGCATTCTCGATGAACTCAGGTTTCGGGAAACACAACGTCGGGAACCTGGCCCTAGGGAAGTCGAAATAAAAATTCACGCCAGTGCCATCAACACTCAAGATGTCTTAACAGTCAACAAACGGTTACCCAACAAGGTTTTAGAAAATAGCTTTTACGGCGATAGTCTTGGCATGGAGGCAGCTGGGCACATTGTTCGAGTTGGCGAAGCTGTCAAGAATTATCAGGTAGGAGATGCCATTGTAGCTTTGCTTCGAGGCAGCTTTAGAACTTATGTGACTTTGCCCATTGACGCTCTCTTCGCGGTGCCAAAATGGGCGCATATTAGCCATGAGGAAAGTGCAGGATTGCTGTGGGCCTTTGTAACTGCCTATTACGGATTGCATCATGTTGCTCGACTTCAGCCTGGCGAAAAGGTTTTGATTCATGCGGCAACAGAAGGTATTGATTTGGCAGCCCTCCAAGTGGCGCAGTGGATTGGGGCCGATGTGTTTGCGACAGTTGATAGTCAGGCAAAGCGTGATTACCTCAGTTCGCTGGGCATCAAACACCTGATGGATTCTCATTCCCTTGATTTCGTTGACCAAATCAAGGCACTGACTAACGGCAAAGGTGTCGATGTGATACTGAACTCCCTTACCGGGGAGTTCGCCCTTAAGAACTTTTCCATCCTAGCACCTTATGGTCGCTACATTGAGATAGGCCAGCAATCTCCGGGGGAAAAGGCTATGCCTTCATTAGATAGCAACTTCACCTTTGCTGTCATCAATATTGAACGCATGATGGGTGAACGCCCAGAACTGTTCAGGCAAATACTAAACGAAGTATGGGAACGATTCCAAGCGCGAGATTTTACACCGTTGCCAATCAAAAACTTCCCAGCAGTGCAAATAGTGGAGGCCTTCCGCTCTATGGCGCAATCAACAGCACTTGGCAAGAGCGTCATTTCTATGCAGGATCAGTCACCCGTTTCGATTTTGCCCAGAGTAGAAGCGCAAAAGTTATTCAAGCCAGAGGCGACTTATTTGATTACCGGTGGTTTTGGTGGCTTAGGCCTAGAACTGGCTAAATGGATGGTAGCAGAAGGCGTTCGGCACTTGGTGCTGATGGGACGACGTGGGGCTGCAACCCCAGAAGCACAACAAGCGGTGCAAGAACTGGAACAAGCAGGAACCAAAGTGTGGGCAGTTGCCGCAGATATCACCCAAGAAGCGCAAATCACACAACTACTGGCCAATATCGCAGATTCCATGCCACCGCTAAGAGGTATTATACATACAGCCGCAGTACTTGATGATGGGGTACTTATCAACTTGGACAAAACACGGTTTGCCACTGTGATGGCACCTAAAGCACTCGGAGCTTGGTACTTACACCAGCATACTTTGAATATTCCTCTTGATTTTTTTGTCTTGTTCTCTTCCGTCTCTTCCCTGATTGGTAATTGGGGACAGGCTAATTATGTGGCTGCCAACACTTTTTTAGATATTTTAGCCCACTACCGTCGCGCTAGGGGATTGCCAGCCATAAGTATTAACTGGGGGGCTGTGGAAACAGGTTTGGCGGTCCGCAATGAAGAAATTAAGCAACATTTTGAACGTCTAGGTATTCAATATCTCTCTTCAGTTGATACCATGGCCGCACTAGGCCATATGATGCGTTGGAATCCAATCCAGATGGGTGTTTTCAATGTCAACTGGAATAATATGTCTGGCTCAAACAATCCACGCTTTTCACATCTTATCCAGAAATCGGAAGAAGGCGATGTGCGAGTAGCAGCCATTATCGCGCTACGTCATGAATTATTAACTTTAGAACCGGAAGATGGTCAAGAAAGGATTGCCAGCCTGTTAACCAAAATGGTTGCTAACCAGTTACGATTAGCCGTCGATAAAGTGGATCGCTATCAAGAACTCTCTCTGATGGGCATGGAATCATTGACAGCCGCAGAATTGCAAACAGAGATATACAAGACGTTTGGCATCCAGTTTTCCATGTTGGAGCTGATGACTGGCAATTCGATTGCCAAACTGGCAGAGCAATTAAGGTTGAAAATTGTGGATTCTGCCACGGAAACGGCTCATAACTAGAGTGAACAAACTGTGGTAGTCCCTACAAACTGTGGTTAAAACCTTGAAGGTTTAGCAAACCTTGAAGGTTTTTTTCAACTTTTTATAAATCGATAAATTTAATTTATAAAATTATATTATTGCTTTATCAAAATTTTAAAAGGTATGACGAATGTTAGTATATAATAATAAATTTAGGTAGTCCTGTGCATGTAGTGATTTGACGGATGCTATCCCTTGATGGGATGGTATCCGTTTGAACATCAAAGTGCCATTAAAATTCAGACCTTTTGTGAGTTTTGAATTCAAATTTGAGATTATCTACAATGAGTACCTTATTACAAGTACAAAATCTAACCAAGACTTACCATGACGGTGTCACAGAATTTGTGGCGATACGTCAGGTTGATTTGAGTTTGCAAGCCGGTGCATTTGCCGCACTTTCAGGGCCTTCTGGTTGTGGTAAAACCACATTGCTCAATATTATTGGGTGCATAGAAGTGCCGGATGGGGGTGCTGTCTCATTTGAAGGTGAGACGGTGCCCTTTGATAAAATGACCGTTTTGGATAAGTTTCGCCGTGAAAACGTTGAGCTGGTTTTTCAGGAATTTAATCTCGGTTCTGACGGCTTATGAAAATGTGGAGCAGTTTTTATTATATAATAGTAAAGTGTTGGCTGTAGAACGCAGCCGTCAGGCAACTGAACTAGGGCGCATTCCCTGATTGAATGGTAGTTAATGTAAGTTAATGTAACTTATTGATTTTATTCATTGATGTTATGCACTCATATTCTTTCATAATGAACGCGCAGGCGGGAATCCACAATGGGCGGTGTGTCAAGACTCAGAGTAAAAACGCGCAAAATATCTGGATTCATGCTGTCGCTGGAATGACCTCCGACGGTTTGGGTGGCATGCCTTCATCAACATGGTTTCCCGCATTCGCGGAAATGACACCGTATTGAATTGATGAGCGTAACATGAGATAGTAAACTGCCTAAGTTTGATAAAAATTAATGGTTTATAAAAATGATTTAAATGATTTTTGGTCATGTACACCATTTCTAGGGCAAGTACTTTAAGCCTTACATGATGGGGTTTTATGGTTTTCATCATTTTTTTGAAATTTTTTGGAAAAAGTGCTTGACATCTTTGAAAAGCAAGCATAATATGTTCGCTTTCTTTCGGGAGCATCCCTTAACTCAATTACAGGTACTGAACTCGTAACGACTATTATTAAATGGGGGGCGATGAAAAAAATGGGTAATTTTTAATTACCGTAGTGGTCAGGATGATGTTGAACAGGTTTGAATTGCGTGTTGGTAGGGTGGATTAGTTTTGCTGTCTCCACCAAATGGGGCCGATTAGCAATGCGGCTAATCCACCCTACTGTGTTCAACATCAATCTGACCACTACAGTAATTTTTAATTACCCGGAAAATGGGAATGCGCCCTCCCAAAAATCCGTTACAATCAGACTTTTTTCAACAACAAAAGAGGTAACAATATGCAAATCAAAACACTGTGCTTATCTGCCAGCTTAGGTATGGCATGTCACTTGTCTGCTCATGCTCAGACCGCTACTTTTGATGTAGAGACACAAGAACTCAAGATTCCGATTGTTGAACTCATGCTCAAGGATGATAAAGTGGGTGCATTTGAAGTCGAAATGCAATTGATGCCTAACACCATTGCCTCCGATTTCACTATCAAGAAACTTACCCCACTCGACTCGGCTCCTACGTCGGGAAAGGGCATTATCTTGGACCGCATTCAAAAACGCACTGTTTTGATATGCGGTGTGGGAAGCGGTGTGAATAACCTCAAAGGGGGTTTCACTTTCATCAATGAAAATGGTCAAATTGCCGGTTTTGATGTTGACTTGTGTCGGGCAGTCGCAGCCGCGGTGCTTGGTAGTCCAAATGCGGTTTCGCCAGTTTTGGTACGGCCAAGCGATAGACAAGGCGCATTGGAACCCGGTAATGTAGACATGCTCACCGCTACGACGACTTGGACTAGCACCCGTGAAGCCAACTGGGGTAATTTTACTTGGATAACCTTCTACGATGGGCAAGGTTTTATCGTCAATAAGGACACTGGTATTACCACGCTTGAACAGCTTGAAGGTAAAAAGGTTTGTGTCGTCGAAGGCACAATTACCATCACTAACCTCAAAGAAGTTTTCGCCAAGCGCGGTATTAGCTTTACGCCTGTGACTTTTGTTGACGCGGCTAAAGCCTTTGCTGCCTATGAACAAGAACAGTGCATGGCCTACACTGGCGATCGCTCATCTTTAGCAGTGCGGATTTTTAGTAGCAACACGCCAGACGCACATGTCTTTATTGACGAAACCATTTCTAAAGAACCCCTCACGCCCTCAGTGCCTTTTGGTGACGAAGGGTGGGTTAAAATCGTTAGAACTATCATCTTTGGTTTAATCAATGCTGAAGAACTCGGCATTACTCAGGCCAATGTTGACACGATGATGAGCAGTGACAATCCACAAGTGAAACGCCTGTTAGGCGTGGAAGGTTCCTTTGGGCAAGCTGAAATCGGCTTAGAAGCTGATGCGATTGCACGGGCAATCCGGGCCGTCGGCAATTATGGTGAGGTATATGAGCGCAACATCGGCTCAGAAGGTATCGGCCTGCCACGGGGTTTGAACCGTTTGTGGACTGATGGTGGCTTAATTTATGCGCCTCCTCTGCGCTGATTTAAACCGCATTCTATTCTTTGATAGTCCTACATGAATGGTGATGCGCCTAAACGGATACTATCCCTCAAAGGGATAGTATCCGTTAAATCAGATAAATATTTTGGCAGGAGTCCAAACTTTAGTTTGGCAAGCCTAAACTTTTAGCAGGAGTCCAAACTTTAGTTTGGCAGGCCTAAACTAAAGTATTGGACTCCTTTTTCTGGAACACTATCATTTGTCCTGATATTGTCAATAGCTATGGATACCTTATTACAAGTACAAAATCTAACCAAGACTTACCTTGACGGTGTCACCGAATTTGTGGCGATACGTCAGGTCGATTTGAGTTTGCAAGCCGGTGCATTTGCCGCACTTTCGGGGCCATCTGGCTGTGGTAAAACGACATTGCTCAATATTATTGGGTGCATAGAAGTGCCGGATGGGGGCGCTGTCTCATTTGAAGGTGAGACGGTGCCCTTTGATAAAATGACCGTTTTGGATAAATTTCGTCGTGAAAACGTTGGGCTGGTTTTTCAGGACTTTAATTTAATCTCGGTGCTGACGGCTTATGAAAATGTGGAGCTACCCTTATTATATAATAGTAAGGTGTCAGCAACAGAACGCCGTCGTCGGGCAACCGATCTACTCACCGCGGTGGGTTTAGCGGAACATATCCATAAATATCCGCGTGCCTTATCGGGTGGGCAATGCCAACGGGTTGCGGTAGCGAGAGCCATGGTCAATCACCCGAAACTCGTTTTAGCCGATGAACCAACGGCTAATCTGGATAGCCAATCGGCACAGGATGTGATGGGATTAATGCACGATCTTAACGAGCAACATGGCACGGCTTTTTTAATCGCCACGCATGATCCGCGGGTGATGGATCAATTTGACCACAATTATGCGATGTTGGAGGGACAAATTCAGGTATGAAGTTATTTCACTTTGCATTTAGAAATATGTGGCGTAATAAGCGCCGTTCCGTTTTATCTACCGCTACCGTTGCGTTTGGCACACTGGCGGTGCTGGTGGCGGCCGGTTTTATGGAATATTCTTTTTATGGTTTACAGGAAACCACTATTCGGACGGATTTAGGCCATATACAAATAGAAAACCCGGCCCCGGCACAACTTAAAGGGGGAGAGCACCCTTTGGTGCATGGATTGGAAAATGTGACCGCACTGAAAAAACACGTTAATGAGATGGCAAGCGTGCGTTACAGTATGGCGCGTCTGGAATTACAAGGTATCATTAGTAATGGCGAGCAATCTGAAATTTTTGTGGGTCGTGGGATAGAAGCGAATAAAGAAGAAGCGTTTGCATCTAGTTTTGCGCCCTTGGTTGCCGGACGCGGCTTATCTATAGCGACTATAGAAGAACCCCAAGAATCGCATATTGTGTTGGGTGAAGGCTTGGCTGCTAAACTTAATGTGAAACCGGGGGATTGGGTAACCATTTTAACGACTACCGTTTATGGCGGTTTAAATGGTATGGATTTCAAAGTAGCTGGTTTAATACGTCATTTTATCCCTGAATATAATGAACGCTTTGTGATGCTCGCCCTACCTGTCGCTCAAGAATTATTACAAACGGATAAAGTGTCTCGCCTCATAGTAGTATTACGTGATACGCTCAAAACTGACACCACACTTGCACAAATACGCGCCCAGTTCCCAAAACTCACTGTCATTCCGTGGTACGAAAAAGCCACTTTTTACAACAGTGTTGTGAGTTTATATTGGACTATTTTCGGTTTTTTAGGGAGTATTATTTTTATTGTCGTCATCCTCACCTCCTTTAATACGTTAATGATGACTGTCATGGAACGCATTCCCGAAGTGGGCACCTTAATGGCGGTGGGCATACCGCGTGTCAAAGTGATGTGGGCTTTTTTATTGGAAGGCGGATTAATCGGTTTTTTTGGGGCGCTTATTGGTATGATAGCGACGTTAGGGGTGGCGGTAGTCGTCAACTTGATACAAATTCCGATGCCACCGCCCCCCGGCGGCACTTTTGGTTATCCCTTTAAATTACATTTAGTTGGTGAATACTTTATTATGATACCGTTGTTAATTACGGTTGCGTGTATGCTGGCAACTTATGTACCGGCCCGCTATGCATCACGCTTAAATATTAGTTGGGCTTTGCGGCATCGTTAGGAAAATATTGTGATTAAGTACAACGAATTACGGGCCGATAAACGAATACTATGTACAGGACCAAAAATATTTTGTGATGC
>QNER01000252.1 GCA_003646175.1 Candidatus Parabeggiatoa sp. nov. 1 | reverse complement strand
ATCGCTTTTTTGGCGATAGTATCACTTTTGCTGATTTCGTGATGCTATCGCTTTTTTGGCGATAGTATCACTTTTGCGAAAGAAGATCGCGCAAGGATCGAGACCACCCCAACGCCAACGGCGTTGGACAGTTGTCTAAAAGCTTGTCTGAGGCTAAAGCCGACTAACCCTCAGTGCCCTGATACGTACTTTCGCTTTCAGACAACTGATGCCAGCTGTTGGTTGTTGGCTGTTGGCTGGGTGGTATGGGGATTTCAGATCGAATGCACTTATTTTATGCACGTTCCTTAGTGAGACTCAAAACAAAAAGCGATCGCATCACAGCTTGAACACTTTTTTGTCCTGTACATAGGACTTTCTTATAACTCGATGTTCAAGTTTTTGAAACCTATCAACCAGGTAGTTACACTGGCTATATTAATTTCGCACCAAAAAAGCTTTAAAACCTAGCCCCTTTGGTGCGTATTATCTACGCCCGTGGCAACGCCCCTGGCACTCCCAAATACAATCCCAACGTCCTCGTTGGAAGCCTCAAAACGAGGAACAATCTATCATGAGGAAAAAGTAATGACGAAATATTTTTTTGGGTGGACGTTTATTTTTTTATTGGTCACATTGCCGCTTCATGGATATGCGAACCAAGACGAAAGGAAGGTTGACTGGACTTATATTAACACGCTCAGTGGTTTGGAACTCCTTAAATACTTCCAAAACGAGTTGCAGTTTGAAGGTGATGATGCCATGCTCTTCTGGAAAAAAATCCCGGTTAGCAAAGAAAATCAACAGATTTACCGAATCTATCGAAAACAGATGTTTGCCTTTTTTCTCAGCAAACATCCATCACGTTTCACCACCGCTGAATATTCATTTCAGTTTGGCAAGGGTAAGGAAATAATCGGCCCTATGAGTAAGCAACCCTTGAAACTGCCATTTTCGTATATCATACCGTTGCCAACCGGGCCCATTGGCAACCCAAAGCAGACCTATAAGATCGGTTACACTATCCATGGTTTCAATCATCCTTGGTTATTAAACAATGCGGATTCCGCACTTTGGGAAGCCAAACAACATGCTAATGTTAAGCTCAATGTGCTTGATCCAGAATTTGATAACGGGAAACAGGTAGAACACATCAAACAATGGATCGCAGAAGGATATGATGGTATCATGATTTGGCCAAAAGTTGAAGGTCCGGCCGCAAATAGCACCAATAAAGCCTTAGAACAGGGCATCAAAGTCGTGAGCGTCGATAGGTTTACCGGCGCACCTAGCATCACCCATAGGATTGTGGGTGATTTTCCCGCTAATGGGGCGCAGCAAGGTATTTACCTTATTCACAAATTGCTTGAAGATCAAGGTGCGGTAAAAGGCAATATTGTTATGATTCGCAAGCCGATGGGCAGTAGTGCAGATGCATACAGAACCGGGCATTTTCTGAAAATTGCAAGTTATTTCCCCGGCTTGCGAATTGTTGCAAACTATCATAACAACAGTAGTCGGGAAAAATCTCGGGAGCAAGTTTTGGAAGTATTGAACTGGCTGGATAACATTGACATCATTTTTTGCACCGGGGCTGCACAAAGCATGGGGGCCATTGATGCATTAAATGAAACTGGCAAGTGGTTTGCTAGAAAAGGCCACCGCAAGATCATTATCCTTAGCAACGATGACGCGAGAGCCTCTATGAATGCTATCAAAGTAGGCAAACAGGACATGCTCGCCCCATATACCCCTTTGCTAGGTGGAATCGGAATCCGAGCATTGCTCAATGCTATCACCGATGCCGACCAAAAACGAGTACGCGATGTTCTCATGCCCTATTTACCCATGGTGACTTACAAGCCACAGAAGATTTTCGGTATCCAAACGCTAGGAGTCGAGCAATGGATGCCTTATGCTTATGGGCCTAACGAATCCCAAACACCACTTCATCAACCCTAAAAGGCAGAAAATATTGACCATGAATATCCGCGGCAGACTTATCTTATTTTCACTCATACTGATCATCTTAACGGGTGGAACAACCACTATCGGATCTGCTTTTCTCACGTCAAAGCAGACGATACAGCAAAATCACAAGAGGTTGATTGATGCTTCACAAAGTTTTGAGCACAAATTGAACGATTCGCTCACCACATTGGAACGGAATCTGGACAATTTCACCAATTACTCCTCAACACCGATCAAAGTGATTGCGACCATTGGCTTTTTCAATGACCCAGAAACAAACCTACAGTTAGGGAGTGATTATCTTGTTGAGGGGTTGTATAACTTGGGCAAGTCCTCCAACGTCGATTCATTGGCTTTTTATACTCAATTGGACAAGCAAAGTGATCAACACCAATGGCTTTTCACGTACAGTTCTATAATCAATGGCATTGTGGGTCTCAATCTGCAAAAGAAAGTGGCCCTTTTTACCCCCAATAACTGGGATACGTTTGATCAGAAAAAAACCACGCGACCAAACCTATTTCCCGCCATTTACGAAGAAGGACCCAAATATAGCTTGGAAATAATGCCCGATGGAACCACCGCAATCATTATCAAGCAAGCTTTTATTAACCAATCCTTTCTCTACGGTTACCAAGCCGGTAGTACGTTGGGATATTTTGTCATGCGAAAATCATTTAATTCCTCATGGAATGAATTAGATCGGCAAATGGGCGTTAACTTTGCGATCTATGACATCAACGGCAAAATCAAAGGCAGCCAAGTTTCCATGCCCGACCTCGACATTTCGGCCTTTCAAGAAGATCAGAAAAAAACCACGGCATTATCCGATAAAATGGGTAATGTTTATGATTCTTTTGTCATACCGTTGCATTTCAACGGAAAAGTGATCGGTTTTCTCTCTACAAATATCCCACAGTCGGTCACATCCGCGAAAATTAGAGAAACGGTAATGACCTTGCTCATTATTACATTAGTCGTACTCATCGTTATGATCGCCACGGCTTGGATTATTGTTACCCATTTTACTGAGCCGATCCTAAAAATGACGGCTGTTGCGACGGCCATGGCAGAAGGTGAACTTGATCGAAAAATCGAAACTAGTCGAACCGATGAATTAGGCACCCTCGCTCAAGCGTTTGCAAAAATGCGTGATGCCATCAAACACAAGATAGTTGAATTGGAGGAACATAATAGGCTGAAAGATGAATTTTTAGCCAATACCTCCCATGAACTTCGCACACCGCTTAACGGGATTATTGGCATCGCCGAATCATTGATAGATGGTGCAGCGGGTGAATTAGAACCCAAAGTCAAAGCGAATCTGGCGATGATTATGGGAAGTGGTAAACGCTTATTTGCTTTAGTCAACGACATTCTGGACTTTTCTAAACTGAAACAGAAAAACCTTGAACTACAATTAAAATCGGTGGGATTGAGAGAAATTGCCGAAATAGTTTTGACACTGAGTCAGCCTTTAAAGGGGAAAAAAGACTTACAACTGATTAATGCCATTGAGGTTAATTTGCCGCCGGCACTCGCCGACGAAAATAGGGTGCAACAAATTTTCTACAACTTAGTGGGTAATGCCATTAAATTTACCGAAAGCGGTCAAGTCGAAATTTCTGCCAAAGTGGAAAACTTTGAAGGTGAAGGAAATCTTGGCCGTATAGTTATCACTATCTCTGACACCGGCATTGGTATTCCCGAAGATAAATTAGACAGTATTTTTGAATCCTTTGAACAAGCGGAAGGTTCCACTGCCAGAGAATACGGTGGGACCGGTTTAGGTTTAACCGTCACTAAACAATTAGTTCAATTACACAGTGGCAAGATTTGGGTAGAATCAACCCTGGGGATGGGTTCACAGTTTAAGTTTACCTTGCCTATCTCAGAGGAATATGAAATTTCGCCGCCTTCTCAATCTGTGAGCAATAACGCCTTATTAGAAAACGTGTTTTTACCAGAAACCGCAGTTTCCACAGAACCGGCTGGAGAAGGACAATTTAAAATTTTGGCAGTTGATGATGAACCCGTCAATCTTCAGGTATTGGTTAACCATCTGTCATTACATGATTACATAGTGATTAAAGCACTATCTGGTATGGAAGCCCTGGCTTTATTGGAAGAAGGGTTAAAACCCGACATCATTTTGCTAGATGTGATGATGCCCAAAATGACCGGCTATGAAGTGATCAAAAAATTACGTGAAAAATGGCAACTCACAGAATTGCCGGTTTTATTGCTAACGGCTAAAAACCAAGTGGAAGATTTAGTCGTTGGATTGGAAGTGGGCGCGAATGATTATCTGACGAAACCGATTGCTAAGGATGAACTGTTGGCTCGGATTAAAACGCATTTGAATGTCAAACGCCTTCGAGAAGAAAATCTCCGCATGACTGCTGAATTAGATGTCGCACGTCAACTCCAACAAATGATATTGCCCAAAGACGAAGAACTTGAAGCCATTGACGGTTTAGACATCGCTGGCTTTATGGAACCAGCGGATGAAGTCGGTGGTGATTACTACGACGTACTTCAACATTCGGGACGCATATTGTTTGCTATCGGTGATGTGACTGGGCATGGTTTAGAAAGCGGTGCGTTAGCCATTATGGTGCAATCCTCCGTGCGGACTCTACTCGCCAATAATGAAACCGATCCGGTTAAATTTTTCAGCGCACTTAACCATACGGTTTTCCACAACGTTCAGCGAATGAACGTGGAAAAAAGTTTGACCTTAGCATTAGTCGATTATAAAGACAACCAACTTTATTTAAGCGGGCAACATGAAGAAATGATTGTGGTGCGAAATGGCGAATTAGAATTAATCGACACCATAGATTTAGGCTTTCCCATCGGCTTGGATGAAGACATTGCGGAATTTGTGAATCAAGCCACCGTGCCATTAAATGCTGGTGATGTTGTCGTCCTTTACACCGACGGCATTACTGAGGCTGAAAATATCGACGGACAACTGTATGGATTAGAACGCCTTTGTGAAGTTATTCGCCAAAATTGGCAACAAACCGCTCAAGAAATCCAGCAAGCCGTGATTGGTGAAGTGCGCCAATTTATTGGTGAGCAAAAGGTGTATGATGATATTACTTTGCTCGTGTTGAAACAACAATAACTACCAGGATTGCTCAATAACTAACTACCAGGATTGCTTATAATAAAGGATTTAAAAAAAAACCTTAAATTACAATATTTGCATATAATAAGGGATTAAAACCTGGTATTACCACGACTTAAGCAATTACCATCGAGCCAATCCTTTATTATAAACAATCCTTGTAGTTAGTTAGTAATTCAAGGTTTTGACTTTGAATTTTGATTTTAATCCTTTATTATAAACAATCCTTGTAGTTGTTTTTTTTGGAGAAACTATGATCAATATTCCCAATTACCAAATCAGCACTCAAATCTACGAAAGTGCCAACTCCTTTGTCCATCGTGCGATTAGAAATGAAGACAATCAACCAGTTATCCTCAAAGTCCTCAAAGAAGATTATCCCACGCCCGAAGAATTAACGCGCTATCGGCAAGAATATGACATCACGCGCCATTTAGCAGAAGTGGACGGCGTTGTCAAAGCATACAACCTCGAAAAACATCAAAATACCCTCGTGATGTGCCTAGAGGATTTTGGTGGCGAATCTTTGAAACACTGGTTGGCAGAACGTCCGTTTAGCTTCGATGAATTACTCATACTTGCTATTCGTGCCACTGAAATTTTGGGCCAAATTCACCAACAAAACATTATCCATAAAGATATAAACCCCGCCAATCTCGTTTTTAATCCCACCACCGGGGTACTCAAAATCATCGACTTTGGGATTGCCACCCAATTATCAAAGCAACACCTGACACTGAAAAATCCTAATGTGTTAGAAGGCACACTCGCGTATATGTCCCCCGAACAAACCGGACGGATGAACCGTGCGTTGGATTATCGCACCGATTTTTATTCGCTGGGCGCCACCTTTTACGAATTATTCACCGGCGTTGAGCCTTTTGACACGAAAGATGCGCTTGAATTAGTCCATTGTCACCTCGCTAAAATCCCAGTGCCAGTTTGTGAAATCAATTCCAACGTGCCTCAAATTCTCTCAGACATCGTCATGAAATTGATGGCCAAAAATGCCGAAGAACGTTATCAATCGGCTTTTGGAGTGAAATTCGATTTGGACAAATGCCTAGAAAACCTGCCAGATTTTAAAAACCTGGCAGGTTTGTCCTTTGAACTCGCCCAAAACGATTTTTCCGGAAAATTCCAAATTCCGCAAAAACTCTATGGGCGCGAACGCGAAATAGACACTTTACTGGCCGCTTTTCAGGGCATTGCCAAAGGCAAGGCGGAAATGATGCTCGTTGCCGGCTATTCTGGCATTGGTAAATCGGTATTGGTTAAAGAAATTTACCAATCACTCACCGAAAAATCGGGCAATTTCATTGCCGGCAAATTTGACCAATTCCAGCGCAATATTCCCTACAGCGCCATCGTCAATGCTTTTGGGGAATTGGCGCAACAACTGCTCACCGAAAACGAGGCTCAATTAGCACAATGGAAAGAAAAATTGTTAGCCGCTCTGGGGCCAAACGGACAAGTCATTATTGATATTATGCCGGCAATCGAACTGATTATAGGCAAACAGCCTCCCGTACCAGAATTGGGTGCTAGCGAATCCAAAAACCGTTTTAACTTGGTATTTCAAAACTTTATGCGAGTATTCTGCCAACCAGAACATCCGTTGGTAATGTTTTTGGACGATTTACAGTGGGTAGACTCGGCTACCCTGAAATTACTGGAAGTGGTGATGACGGATCAGGAAACCGGCCATTTATTTCTGATGGGGGCTTATCGAGATAATGAAGTCAGCCCCACCCATCCCTTAATGACGACGCTTGACACGTTGGGCAAAGAAAACGTCACCATTAACCAAATCACATTAAAGCCTTTGGCTTCTGAACATATCAACCAATTAATTGCCGACAGTCTGCATCAAAGCCCAAAAGCGGTGGAATCATTAACGGACTTGGTGATGCGTAAAACCGGGGGCAATCCCTTTTTTGTCAATCAATTTCTACATACATTGTATGAAGAAAATTTGCTGACGTTTCAAACCTCCGAGGTTTCTAAAACCTCGGAGGTTTTAGCATTTGGCTGGCAATGGAATATTGACCAAATTGAAGCACAAGACATCACTGATAATGTAGTCGAGTTGATGATTGGCAAATTGAAAAAGCTGCCACAATTAACCCAAGAAGTTTTACGCTTGGCAGCCTGTGTCGGACACCAATTTGATTTAAACACCTTAGCGGTGATTCACGAACAATCCGTGCCGGACACCTTTGAGCATCTTATGCCAGCACTCAAAGAAGGATTGGTTTTGCCGACTTCCAAGTTAGAACTGATTGAGGAAGATATCCTCAATGCAGTATTAGCCATTCTCTCGGTTCGGTTTTTACATGATCGCGTACAACAAGCAGCCTATGCCTTAATTGACGATGAACATAAAAAATCGGTTCATCTAAAAATTGGTCGTTTGCTGCTCCAAAATACACCGTTTGAAGAAAGAGAAGAACATCTGTTTGATATTGTTGAACATCTCAATATTGGCTTTGAGCAAGTGGACAATCCCACCGAAAAAACTGAAATCGCTCAGCTCAATTTGAAGGCCGGGCAAAAAGCCAAAGCAGCCACAGCTTACACGGGTGCTCTCCAATATTTGACGGCCGGTATGGACAGCTTAACTGATGATTGTTGGGATAAACACTATGAACTGAGTTATAGACTCCACCGGGAACGATGTGAAGTGGAATATTTGAATCGCCACAATGAAGAATCCGAAAAATGGATTCACTTCACCCTCACTCAAGCGAAATCTCATCTGGAAAAGGCTGAATTATATAAATTTTTGGTTTTGCAATTCACTTTGCTGACAAAGTATGAGGAAGCCTATAACGCGGGTAGAACGGCTTTGCAGCTATTAGGTATTGATATCCCTGACTACCATGCTGATCCTCAGCCTCCTCTTCAAGTTGAACTGGCTCACATCAAACAACACTTGGGGGACAGAGATATTTCCTCGTTAAGTGATGAACCTGAAATGGAAATCCCCGAAAAAAGAATGGCAACTCGGTTGCTAACGAATATGGCACCTCCGTTATTCTTTTCCAACCAGAGTCTGTGGCATGTGATTATTTGCAAGGCGGTCAATATTAACCTTCAATATGGCCCCGTGCCGGATGCGGCGTTTGATTATTCCGCTTATGGACTCTATCTTGTAGTAATCGAAGACGACTATGACACTTCCTATCAGTTTGGCGAGATGGCGGTGAGATTATGTCGGCGATTCGATGATTTAGGCTTCCGCTGCCAAGGACTTCACATGTTTGGCTGTTATATCAACAGCTGGAAAAGACATTTCAAACATGCCAATCCGGTATTTGAAGAATCCTTCTCCTGTGGGCTAGAATCAGGAGAAATGCCTTATGCCGGATACACGTTGATGTTGAGCGGGTTCAACTTGTATTATCAAAGCCAGACGCTGGTTGAACTGAAGGACATCTTGAGTAAGTATCTGACATTTGCCCGGGATTATGACAATCAGATCGTCATACAAATGTTGTATGGTTGCTACATCAGCGTTTTAAGTTTAATGGACTTGACTATAGGTAAGCACACTTTTGATGAAAGTGAATTATCTGAACAGAAATACTTGGAAGACTGTATCACTTCCAAAAGCTATACCGGCTTGTGTTATTACTACATTAATAAATCTCATGTCCTTTATCTCTATGAGAAAGCGGAACAAGCACTGCTATCGGTTCTAGAAGCCAAAAAGCTGGCACTGTTTATTTCCTGTGGTTTTGGGGTTGGTGAACAGAATTTTTACCACTCACTCATTCTGGCTGCCCTTTACACCACCGCTTCTACAGCCACTCAATCAGAATACTGGCAGCAATTGGAAGCCAATCAAACGCGCATGAAAAAATGGGCCGACAACTGCCCTGACAATTACCAGCATAAATATCTGTTGGTTGAAGCAGAAATGGCTCGTTTGTCTGGCAAGGATTTGGAAGCGATGGAAGGGTACGATAACAGCATTGCTTCTGCCAAACAATATGGCTTTATTCAAAATGAAGCCCTTGCTAATGAACTCGCGGCTAAATTTTGGTTAGCAAAGGGCAAAGATAAATTTGCCGGGTTCTATCTGACAGAAAGCTTATATGGCTATCAACTGTGGGGAGCCGTAGCGAAGGTGACGGATTTAGAAGCAAAATATCCACAACTGCTTAGCCAGAAAACCTCAAAATCACGTCTT
>QNER01000251.1 GCA_003646175.1 Candidatus Parabeggiatoa sp. nov. 1 | reverse complement strand
TTCAAAACCATCCATCTCTGGCATCCTCACATCTAACAAAATTAAATGGGGATTCTCCCATAAAACCATTTCAAGGGCCGCTTTTCCATTTTCGGCAATTAGCACTTTAAAGTGGTGTGTTTTGAGAATATTGAACAATAGCTTGAGATTAGCGGGTATGTCATCAACAATAAGAATAGTCGGTTGTTTCGGCATGATGAAGCCTAAGACTTTTCGGCAGTTTTCGACGTAAATCTGTGCGACTTTATCATCGTAGTTGATTTGCAAGACTTTTTCAAATGCTTTTTGAGCAGGTTCAAATTGTCCGTGATGAAAATCTTGAAAACCTTGTTCAAAATCTGCTAAAGTCGTTGATTTGAGTTCAACTTGAATCGGTTCTTGGGTATCAAAAACTTCATAAATCGTTACCGGTTCGATTTTACCTCTGACTGCCACCCGGTCAATGACGCGAATCTTATATTGACTTGGTTCGGTCAATTGTTGGTAGGTATTTTCGGTGATTAACAAAGGCGTGTGGTATATTTTGGTCATGTTCTCAATGCGTGACGCTAAATTAACCGCATCCGAAATCACGGTACCCTCCATGCGCTTTGGATTACCCACCGTACCTAGCATTAATTGTCCACTATTCAGTCCAATGCCAATGTTAAGGATAGGTCGTCCGGGGCGGCCTCTCGTCAAATTATATTCGCTTAATCGTTTAAACATAGCAATAGCGGCTTGCACGGCATCATCGGCACGGCTAAATAGGGCCATAATGGCATCACCGATATATTTATCTATAAAACCCTGATTTTGTTCAATAACCGGTACCATTTGCTTCAAATAAGCGTTAATAAAGTTAAAATTGTCTGACGGTGTCATTTTTTCGGAAATAGAGGTAAATCCACGTATATCAGCGAATAGAACCGTCATTTCTTTTTCAACATTGTCTCCCAATTGAATATCAACAATGCTTTCCTTGTTTAGAAATTTAAGAAATTCATGCGGCACAAAACGACTATATGCGGTATTTAAATGATGTAGTTTTAAGTGCGTTTTGACTCTTGCTAATAATTCATGCTTAGAAATGGGTTTAGTTAAATAGTCGTTTGCACCTACTTCTAAACTGGTTATTAAATCCGATATCTGATTTTTAGCGGTCAACATTAAAATGGGCAATTCATTGATTGGAAAACGCTTACGAATTTCTTGCACAACTTCATAACCCGTCATACGCGGCATTATCACATCTAATAAAACGATATCGGGTTTAGCCCCTTGTTCAATTAATCCACAAGCCTCTAATCCAGAACGGGCTTGCATGATAGTGTAATTCTGTAATGATAAATAATTGATCAAGATCTGAATATTGATGAGATCATCATCAACAATTAGGATAGTGAAAGTGCCTTGATTCTGAACGGGTAGAACTATATCAATCGGTTCTTCTAATAATTCTTTAGTGAGCGGTGTGTGAGATTGCAGTGGTTTTGCTGGCGATTTAGCAACAGGTAAAGTGAATGTAAACTGTGAACCCACTCCAATTTGTGATTCAACCCATATTTTACCTCTATGTAACTCAACTAATTTTTCCGTCACGGCTAAACCTAAACCAGTTCCGCCATATTCTCTCGCCGTCGAACCATCCGCTTGTTCAAAGGATTGGAAGATTTTCGTCAGTTTATCTTCAGCAATACCAATACCAGTGTCAGCAACGGTAATTTCTAGCCATTCATTTTGAGTCAATTTTGCAGAAATTTCTATTTTGCCGCAGTCTGTAAATTTGATTGCGTTGCCGATAAGGTTATAGAGGATTTGTTGTAAACGATTTTCATCGGCATAAACGGCGGGTAAATCCTCTGCAATAGCATTAATAAGCCGTAATGGTTTTTTACCAATCAAAGGCTGATTTAAAAACAATAAAATTATTTCAACTATTTCTCTCAAGCTAACTGGTTTTAATTGCAACTCAAGTTCTTTGTGTTTGAGTTTAGAAAAATCCCGAATATCATTAACCAAAGTAGATAAACGTTTGCCACTATTAACAATCAGGGTCAAATTGGTTTTAATAAGCGTAGACAATTCACTAGCTGCGCTATCCAATAAAGATTCAGCAATGCCTATAATGCCATTGAGTGGAGTACGCAGTTCGTGGGAAGTATTGGCTAAAAATTCATCTTTGAGTTGATCTAATTGTTGTAACTTGACATTTTTGGTTTCCAAGCTATGTGCTTTTCCTTCCATGTTAATGGCTTGCTGAAACAGAGAAAAAGCATCGTTTTGAGAATCCATGTTCTGTTCTACTTGATGCATTAAAACCGCATTGGTTTTGCGTAATTTTACCAATTCCTGTTCTAATTCGGCAATACGTTTTTCACTCGCTGTTATATCAATCATTTTCGTCATTATTTTTTATTTAGGAAACTTACAGTCCTGACAGGTTTCAAAAACCTGTCAGATATAAATAAAATCAGATACCTTTCCCTATAGCGACACCCGTAAAAGTTTGGTTAATGTGCATGGCATTCAATTGTTCTCCGTAAGTACTGAAACCGATAACGTTGTTTTTACACATAATATCACTGACCAAAGGAAATAAGCCCTTTTCTTCTATTTCTTTCTGGCGCAAGATGCAATCACAGCCGAGTATCAAAGCCGGTTCACCTATATCATTATGGATACGGTCAAATAATTGTGCCAAGTTAGCGACTAAATCTCCCAGTGTGGCAACAGTAACTACCAAGCCTTCGTTTATGGCACTGGAAAAAGTAAGACTGTTATCCTCATTAGCAGCCATTATAGAACGTACATAATAATGCCCACCCACTTTAATCACTAACGGATACATCGCATAAATAGTAGGCCCTAATTCTGCTACGTTGACACCGATTAAATCGGCATATTCCAAAGCTGCGGGGGCACCATTTATTTCTTGCACCAAGCGTTGTTCTGGTTTCGCAGCGGTGATGACGGCTTTTTTTTCGGAACCACTGAAATGTTCCGTTTTGAAAATGGTAAATGGGTACTCAGTATAAACCAATGTCAATAACGCACAATCACGGTGAAAAGCCCCATCATGATAAATCAAAGTCTGTTTAAAATTCACACCATCGGCAGCCGAGCCACCAAATAAAGGAATACCTTCTAGCGCGTTGTATAAAACAGAAACAACGATTTCTTCTTTGACGGATAAACCATCTATCAACAAAAATGCAAAGCTTTTGTTTTTATTGGGTAATTTGCATAGTGCCGTCAATCGTGCCAATAGTTCGTTCGTTAAAATTTGTCCTTGACTTATCTTAAAATGTTGCAAATCATCGATACGCATACTTATTGCAGTAAAGTCTTTTGCAGCCAAACTGACTCCGGTAATGCTGCCATTCAAATATCCCACTGGCGTAATTTCTCCGGCTGTCGTACAGCCAATAAGATTTATCCCGGCAAAACGCGCCTGTAAAGCACTCGCAAGTTGTTGAAGATTATAATCCGGTGAGCAATAAAAAATAGCCAGGGAAATATTCGGTTGATAAATAGCTTGGTAAAGTTCATTGACGGCTTGTACTGGTTCATTGGCACAAGAACTGCCTTTTTTAATTTGTAAAGAATCTTTGTTCATATATATTATTGTCTATAGCAAGTAGTGCTTGGACGAAAACCATTGAATGGTTCCAGATTATCCAAAGCATAATTTATGCCATTTAACATACAGATAGAAGGGAGTTACGCATTGACATAAAATTATTTAAAGTGTCGTGTTCGTGGAATCCAAAGCCCAGGGCGTTGTTATCCAGGGGCGATGCCCCTGGCTATATTAATGTCGCCCCGTTGGGGCTTTTTTAGTTTTGGGAGTATCGTTTAGTGAGACTGTCTTTGTTAAAAGCATCACGAAGAGTTTAAGTGCTTGGGTTTAAATCCGTTCTAAAATACAATCCTTGTAGTTATACAGGAGTCCTGCCAAACTAAAGTTTGGACTCCTGTTTGGACTCCTGCTAAAGTTTGGACAAAATCACTACTTGTTTAGGACTACCGCATTATTTACCAGTTGATGAATATGCCAGATTAACTCTTCTGGTTGGAAATCTGCTTTTTGAAAGATAGTCTCTACATGCGGATTTAAACGCGCTTGTTCTTCCGCTGAAAGATTTTTTGACGTAAGTACAACAACCGGGATAGAACGCCATTGCTCGTTATTTTGCAAATGTTCAAGAAATTCAAACCCATCCATGACTGGCATATTCAAATCGAGTAGAATCAAGGCGGGTTTCTTTTGTTCAAGATGGGATAGAGCCACTTGTCCATTTTCAGCTACTATAATTTGCAAGCCTTGCTTCTTTAGGATCAGAGTCATAACGTGACGCTGCACTTCCTCATCATCAACCACCATAACAAGATCAAAGGAATTGTCACTAATATGATGTTTCTGTAACAGAAGCGGCAATTGACTGTGTAGCATGGTTTTATCAAGGCAATCTGTTGCGCCCATGGCATAACCTTCTTGTTTGTCAATATTCATTGACATCATAATTACCGGTATGGGGGCTAACTGTGAATCGTTTTTAAGCATTGAGAGGACTTGCCAACCCTCTAATTCTGGCATGTTAACATCAAGCAGAATGCAATCTGGCTGGAGTTTATGGGCCAATTCAATACCTTGCTGACCATCTACTGCAACTGCCACTACATAACCCAGTTGACTTAAATTCTGTTGGAATAATTCCCGAATGATCACATCATCATCAATGACTAGGATAATACCTTCTCCCTTTAACGAAGTTTCTGTTTCACTTTCTAGTTGGGTGTCTGAGGTTGTCGTTTGGGCTGTGATTGGTAAAGAGAGTACAAAGGTGCTACCATGCCCAAATTCGCTTTCGACCCAAAGCGTACCACCAAGCATTTGAGCGAATTTTTGGGTAATAGCGAGTCCTAAGCCGGTACCACCATAGCGACGAGTCATCGAAGAATCGCCTTGCGTAAAGGGTTCAAGCAATTTTTTCTGTTGTTCGATAGTCATGCCAATGCCATTGTCAATCACACAAAAAGTCACCCATTCGCCATCACGTTTGACTTCCAAGCGAATCTGGCCATTTTGAGTAAATTTAGCGGCATTGCTCATGAGGTTTAACAACATTTGGCGCAATTTCGTGAAGTCCGTATACATGTCGCCTATATTATTATCAGAGACGACGGTTAAAGTGTTAGACTTCTTTTCAACCAAGGGTTGAACTGTAGAGATGACTTCATTAAGCAGCGTATTCAGAACAAGCGTTTCCAAAAACAAATCCATTTTACCGGCTTCAATTTTGGACAAATCAAGTACATCATTGATAAGTCCCAGTAAATGCTTACCCGCTCCCTGAATTTTTTGTAAATCCGGCGTAAATTCCTCAGTTTGATTTAAATCTTCGGCCGTTTCCTGTAACATTTCGCTATAACCAATGATAGCATTTAACGGGGTACGCAATTCATGGCTCATATTCGCTAAAAATTGACTTTTCGCTTGGTTAGCACGATCCGCTTCTTGATGGGCTTGTTCGGCATCTATACGCGCTTGTTCGGCAACCTCTAACATTTGTAAGGTTTTTTGGTTAGCTTCTTTTAGATCAAGGTAAAGCTGTAAGTTTTTCAACGCACTGGCACATTGATGGGCCATAATTTGAATTAAGTCAAAATCGGCCTGACTCAAGTGTCGAGCATTTTCTAAGTAGATAAAACCGACTGGCTTTTGATTGATTTCAAGTGGAATCAACAGTGCATCCGGTGGTAATTTCTGATTGGAGGTTTCACCCCAAATCTGAGCTAAACAAATTTGACGAATCCTCTCAATTTCCTCTGGCTCATCATTTGTTGGTGCAAAACGGCCGGTACCCGATTGAACCGTGACATGATGCTGGTTATCCGCCGTGATCACAAGGCCACTGTTGACGGTAGAGATCAGACTATTTTCCCCAAAATTGCATAAACCAATGGTTTGGCTCAGCACGCCATTGAAAAATTGGTTTAGAGATTGGGCATGGTGAAATTCTGGCACGGCTTGCAAAATTTTTCTGAGGGCTTTGCGATTAGAATCAAGCGTAACGAGATCGCGGTAGGATTTTATGGACATACGCATGGTGGTATAGAGTTTATCGTCCCGCAACTCAGTTTTGCTTTTGTAATCGTCAATATCGTAGCGTTCTATCACTTCTCTTTCTGGGGCCATGCCAGGCTGACCGGTGCGGATAATGAGCCGGATAAGAGAGTATTTCAGTTGATTACGAATAAAATCCACTAACTGCAAGCCGGCTTCGTCTGTTTCCATCACGACATCAATCAGGGCTACCGCAATATCAGGTTCAGCCCGCAGAATTTTTCGCGCTTCAGAGCCAGACAGGGCTTGGAATATTTGCAAGGAGCGATCCGCAAATTGAAAGTCTTTCAGTGCCAACTGAGTCATGACGTGAACATCCCGTTCATCGTCAACAATCAGCACTTTCCAAGGTGGTAATTCTAGTTTGGTTTTTTTATCGGTCGTTTTTATCTCAGCGGTGCTACCGTCTTTTTTCTTTCGGACAAATTTCATGGGTTATTTATTCCTTAATATAACTACAAGGATTGTATATAAGAAAGTTAACTACAAGGATTGTATATAATAAAGGATTAGATCGTGCTAAGGTTTTGGTTTTTATAGAGTTGTCCCTTAATAAGCTAAGTTATTTATTTTTAGTCGAGTCAGTCTCGTATGTCAAATGGGTTACGTTTATTTAGGGACAAGTCTAATAACGGATTTTAAACCAAAGGGCTTATCCCTTCTTATATACAATCCTTGTAGTTATTGCTTGTTGCCGAATTGATTAACTCGATTTGATTTAAAACAGCAACAACAAGGATTGTATATAATAAAGGATTAAAAGCGTGCCTACTAGGATTGTATGCTTATGAAAGGATTGGATCGTGGTCATGTTTGGGTTTAAATCCTTTCTTATAATATACAATCCTTGTAGTTATTGTTGAGTTAGATTGGATAATCAATCTTGAACACGACACCTGTGCCAAGCACACTTTCACAAGTGATTGTACCCTGCAATTGGATGGTAACGATATTATAGCAAATATACATCCCTAACCCACTGCCACCATGAGCGCGGTGAGTGGTAAAAAAAGGCTCAAAGATTTTGGTCAAGTTTTCTTGGGCAATACCTTTGCCGTTGTCAGAATATTCTAAATGTAAACGCTCGAAGTCAAGTAGTTGGACGTTGATTTTGATAAGACCGGCATTTTGGCCCTCATTAAAGCCATGTATGAGGCTATTCATTAGCAAATTGGTCAACATTTGTTCCAACGCACCGGGTAAACTTTTTATTTTTAACGCATTGGGACAATCCACTTGAATTGAGATGTCGGTTTGTTTGAAGCGATTATGCAAGGTATTAATCGTGTCGTTAATCACTTCTTTCACCTGAAATGACCGCACTTCATCAGAAGTTTGGTCAACCGCGGTGCGTTTGAAACTGGTGACTAGGTTAGCGGCGCGTTCTAAATTGGATAAGGTCAAATCGAAGCCTTTATCAATAGTGTCTAACGCGGACAGCAATTCATCCACATCGATCTCTTCTTGTTCCATTAAGCTATTGATTTTTTTGGCTTCTGTTTGCAATGCGGACGCACTGCCAATGGCGACACCAAGAGGTGTATTGAGTTCATGGGCAAAACCGGCGACTAATCGCCCAAGCGAAGCCATTTTTTCGCTTTGCACCAATTTTTGGTGGCTTTGTTGTAATTGATGGGTTAACTCTTGGAGGCGTAAATGAGTGCTGATACGCGCCAAGACTTCTTCTTGTTGTACCGGCTTGGTGATGTAATCTACACCGCCTGCTTTAAAGCCGTTGACTTTGTCTTTGGTGCTTTCCAGTGCTGTCATAAAAATCACTGGGATGTGGCAAGTTTTGTCATCGGCTTTCAAACGACGGCAGGTTTCAAAGCCATCTATGCCCGGCATCATTACATCCAGCAAGATCATATTAGGCTGGGCATATTGTGCGATTTCAAGTCCGGCATAGCCATCATCGGCTGATAGAATTTCAAAGCCTTGTTCTTCCAAATAATCGGTTAAGACTCCTAAGTTAGTTGGGTTATCATCCACAATTAAGAGTGTGTATCCTTGATATCTGGGTTGAGTAGAGATTTCAGTGTTCATTTTTATTTACAAACTCCGTTTGTTGGAATGACAAGTAGGTACCATCAATTTGAAAACATGGCCCTCAAAACAATCTTTTTAGAAACCTTGTGTTGTGGGATGCTTTAAGATTTATCCGTCTGTCGAAATGACAAAACGCTTAATATTTCCGTCGAAATGACAAAAAAACAGGCCTTCAATCAAATTAATCTAATCAATTTGAAAACATGGCCCTCAAATTGGGAGTCTTTTTGGAAATCATTAATTAAAGCTAAGAGTTGTTTTCTCTTGAAACCTTTGGCGAGTTCTTGTAGTTTGCTGGCAAACGGCCGATATTTCGCTCTAGCTCAATGCTATATCGTAACGAATAACTGACTTATTTTATTAAAGTAGTACAACGGATACTCGAAATAAACGGATAAAAAACTGTCAAAAATTCATAAGGAATCTAATCAATTTGACAACATGGCCCTCAAAAGAAACCCTTATTTTTGGGAGTCTTTTTGGAAATCATTAATTAAAGCTAAGAGTTGTTTTCTCTTGAAACCTTTGGCGAGTTCTTGTAGTTTGCTGGCAAACGGTTGATATTTCGCTCTAGCTCAATGCTATATCGTAACGAATAACTGACTTATTTTATTAAAGTAGTACAACGGATACTCGAAATAAACGGATAAAAAAAAAGTCAAAAATTCATAAGGTAACAAAAATTAGGAATTTCCAAAATCCGTTTCGGAAAGCGTATCCGTTGTACTTGGACAGCGACACGATATGGCATTGGGCCTCTAGCTGCGTTGCTTGTTCTTTAATTCGTCGCATGTTGCCTATCTTCGCTAACTACTGCATATTAAAGTAGTACAACGGATACTCGAAATAAACGGATAAAAAAACTGTCAAAAATTCATAAGGAATCTAATCAATTTGACAACATGGCCCTCAAAAGAAACCCTTATTTTTGGGAGTCTTTTTGGAAATCATTAATTAAAGTTAAGAGTTGTTTTCTCTTGAAACCTTTGGCGAGTTCTTGTAGTTTGCTGGCAAACGGCCGATATTTCGGATCGAAGGCTTCTAGCTGCGTTGCTTGTTCCTTAATTCGTCGCATGTTGCCCATCTTCGCCAATTTGTGCAAGGCTTCCAACTCGGAAGCCGGTGGCGGTA
>QNER01000250.1 GCA_003646175.1 Candidatus Parabeggiatoa sp. nov. 1 | reverse complement strand
TGAGTACCTTTTTTCCTTTCCCCTTTTCCCATTATCTAAATCTTCAATGTTTGTTCTTCAAGTTTAATAATGTCTAGCAGTTGTTGCAGGTTTTTCAGGCCTTTCAAGGTACCCGCTTTGCTGTCGTTGATGAGTTTGACACCAATGGCACTGGCGTTATCAATCGTTGCAATTAACGCGACATTGCCCATAGTCCCTGTGTCCAGTGTTACGTTATGGGTGCTATCCTTGTCATCCGTGATGGAAAGGGATACGTCGCTGTCTTTGAACCGGGCAGGGGCACCGCTCTGCATTTTTCCGTAATCCCAGCACAGAATCCAAACATATTTCATTTCATCTAGTTTGGTGATGCGCATGGTTTCTTCATTCTCGCCTTCTTTGTCGCCGACACCTTCGTCTCCGCTTAGCTGCATAAATGGAAACGCGTTTAAATCGCCCAGTTCACCGAAGTAAACCAGTCCTTGTTTGCCGGTTTTGGATTCGTAAGCGGCGGCTAAGTCAAAATCGGCGGCTGTGCTCCATTTCATGCTAATCATCAGTTGTTTAAAACCACCGACATTGGCTTCTGTGCCTTTTTGCTTGAGTTCCATTGTTTGATCTCCTTATGGTTTAAAATCTTCCAAACTAAAGTTTGGACTCCTGAAGTTTCGACTTCTGTTTTAAATATAGCATAGAAATTCCAATAAGATGCAACCGGGGGGAGGTGAAGAGGCGAGGTGTGGTTTTTATTTTCACTGAGACTCTCCCGCTAAGAGAGAGTGTCAGTCATATAGTTTTTCAGAAAATTTCACTTCACGGATGCTATCCCTTCTTAGGGATAGTATCCGTTAACCTTGACTTGTGAAATTAATTATATGAACATCTATAAAAAGGAGTGTATCAGTCACATAAATATTGATGATAAAAGGATTTTTTTTCAACCAAGATGGGTTTCAATCGGGGGATTCCAAAATAAAGAAGTGGTACTTATAGGCTTGTGATTCAAAATAGGCTGTCTTGCCGTTTAGTGCAAAGAATTTTTGAAATGAACTGCGGAATTCTGTCAATGCCAATTTTGACACTGACAGTTTTAACAAAGAAAGGTAGTGCGTATTAAACAGTACATCACAATTTGTGGCTTTGCCACATCTCAAAAAATGCCGAAAGCGTGAAAAGGCACCTACATCACAATCGGCTACATTGCCACGGGTTAAGTACAGCGAATTCAAGCTCATGATAGTACAACGGATACTCGAAATAAACGGATAAAAAGACCAGATTCACCCTGATGTCTTGTGATTCTTTCTCCACTATTTCTGAAAGTTGCCGCTATTTATCTATCTATCGGTGCGAAGTTGTATGACGATAATAAATGGAAGTTTGCCTTATCCGTTTATTTCGAGTATCCGTTGTACTTGTCCGTGAAAATGAGAATGCGCCCAGTTGTACTCATCCACAATCAGCGAATTCAAGCTCATGATAGTACAGCGGATACGCGAAATAAACGGATAAAAAGACCAGATTCACCCTGATGTCTTGTGATTCATTCTCCACTATTTATGAAAGTTGCCGCTATTTATCTATCGGTGCGAAGTTGTATGACGATAATAAATGGAAGATCGCCTTATCCGTTTATTTCGAGTATCCGTTGTACTTGTCCGTGAAAATGGGAATGCATTCCTTTTTAAATCCAATTCATGTCCGATTCTCATGCCCGCAAGCAACTTATTTAATGAGCGCCTATTCAAACATATCGTTTTTCAGAAAAATAACTTCACCTTCCGGATGCTATCCCTTCTTAGGGATAGTATCCGTTAACTTCGAAATTAATTATCTGAACATCTATAGTAAAAAAGAAGTTGCAAAGCATTTTTTTATTGATTTGGTTTATTCAGAATGGTTTCGCGGTTTTTTTTGCATAAAAAACGTTAGCTGCAAATGGTGAATGAAATTCAAAGCCACTCATTTTCGATTCTCAAATCACAGATATTCCGTTCAAAGTGCCTCACAAGTCGTGAAACTAGAAATCCGTTAAATCCGTCAATCCGTTGTACTCTTTATGGATTTATTGTGTCAGTACAGCGCATTGAAGGATTTGACGGATTTTTTGTTCAGTACAGCGGATTGACGGATTTGACGGATTTTTTGTTCAGTACAGCGGATTGACGGATTTGATGGATTTTTTGTTCAGTACAGCGGATTGACGGATTTGATGGATTTCTTGTTTTTGCGCGCAAAAATTCTTGATGGTTTCCTACGAGGAAATGTCACTCACAATCGGCGACTTTGCCGCTTAACCTCTCAACTGCATATTTTCCTCCTTGATATTAGTTCCCACTCACAATCGGCGACTTTGCCGCTTAACCTCTCAACCCCACTCCAAAAATTTTCCCTTTATTTTCAATACGTTGCAAGCCAAAAAAGGGCACTATTTTTGACGCGATTCTTGCATATACGCTTTTTCAATAAAATCAGTCACTTACACAATTCCCCGTTTTCGTTTTATACCCCGATTTTGAGACCCCTGAAAGTTAGTCAGGTTGCTGATTTTTAACGCTTTTTTTATTGGTGCCAGAATTTTTGGCAATTTAAAAACTGATCATTTCTTCAATTTCATCGCTCAATCAACTTCAAATCCCATCTTAAACAATATTTATTAGTAAATCATTGGTACTAGCCAAAGTTTCGCTGGGTTCCCAATGTCAAGCGGCTACATTGCCGTTGCCAATAAATTTGTATCGTCTGGTTTGCCATTACTACCCCACTTTTCGCAGTCAAGCCTTATAATAGTTCAATCCTGGCAAAAAAATGACAACTGTTTTTTAGCAATACAGATAAGGACAGCCCCGATTTTCATTGCCAAAAAGTTAGTCAGGTAACAGATTTTTAACACAGTTTTTATGACTACTGGGAGATGCTATCCTTCGTGGCTTGTGAAGGTATTTAGTCAGGCGCATATTAAAATAAAACATAGTCAAAAAAAAATGGCGAAACATTTTTGTTGGGGAATGGGGAATCGGGAATTGGAGGGGAATAATTTAATTAATCATAGATTTGTCCGTCAATAAATGTTAGCCCAATAAAAACAATTAGTTAGGCTCATAAAAGTCTTCAGTCGGACAACTCTGATCTGTGTACAGGACAAAAAAGTGTTAAAGCCGTGATGCTATCGCTTTTTGTGGCGTATGTATCACTCAAACAATAGCACTGGTTATTACAATAATATTCTTGACTCAATCAGGGTTTGTAAATTTAACGGTTTGTTTTTATTAGCTAAAATTGACGGATAAGTCTATTAAGGATTTTGGCAAACAGAGAAAGGTGATACCGCAAAAGCGCAAAAGTGATACTATCGCAAAAAAGCGATAGCATCACGAAATATTTTAAAATCAAAGGATTACAATTTTTGTCCTGTACATAGAGCTCTGATATAAGAGTCTCTTCTTTAACTAAAGGGAAATGGGTAATGGAGATCTTTGCCCCAGTTTGTTCGGGCTTCGCTATCAACTGGGGCAAAGATTGGGATCGCGCTTTATTAGATTTTGTGCACAACTGTACTGACACAAGAAATCCGCCAAATCCGTCAATCCGCTGTACTGACACAAGAAATCTGTCAAATCTGTCAATCCGAAATTTTATTTTAGGCGCGATTGGGTAATGGGATCAATATCATTTGATGAACACCGTTAAGTTGACTATTTATTACCGGTTACCTAGGGACTACCCAATAAATGATATACCCGCTTTGAAGTGATACTATCGCGGCAAGCGATAGCATCACTGGGTACATTATTTTTTTTGAAGTCCCCTATTAGCCGGTATTTTCGCTTATTTCTTCGACTCCAAGTAATTTGTAAGTCATTGATTTTACGTTTTGATACATCAAAATAGTTAACCAATAAGCGAAAAGATAGATTACCCATTACCCATTACCCATTACCCATTCCCAATTTAAGTTTAGATCTCCTCGTGTTGGATATATTGGCGGAGCGTTCCTAACAACAATGCCAAATTAGCTTTTATAAAACTGCTTGGGTGCAAGCAAACCTTCTTGTACTTTCTGCCAAAGCCATTGATCCACATAGAGCCTAACCCAACACACCCAACGCTAATTACATGTTAAAACGGATACTATCCCTAAGAAGGGATAGCATCCGTAAAAACAATGCGATGCATAGATACCCACACGATGAGTTGTGCAATCTGGATAAGGATCGGCTAAAAAATAACATCCGCTGTTGGCGGAAGTTATTTATTTGCTGATCCTTTATGAACAATTCCCGAACTCCCATTCTCTTTGTACCGATCCCCTTTCCTCCCCTTTTCCCCGTTTGTACTGATCCCCTTTCTGTTAAAATGGCGTGCTGCAATAATTTATCGCGCACCACCGAGGCACGTAACAGTCTTGAGCTCAGGAGTCCAAGATTTATATTGGCATTAAAATCTGTTAAATCTGTGAATCCGCTATACTCAATCCGTTACAAGCAAAGCATTTTTTTAATTCTTTCTTTTAATAAGCAATCCTTATAGTTAATTGATGTTTATCCTTTCTTATAAGCAATCCTTGTAGTTATTTTTTATGCCAAGCAAAAAACCAAATGCTCAAGAACATACCCCCGCGATGCAACAATATCTCCACATCAAAGTGGATTATCCGGATATGTTGTTGTTTTATCGTATGGGGGATTTTTATGAATTATTTTTTGACGATGCGGAGCGAGCAGCGCGTCTGTTAGATATTACGCTGACTTCTCGCAGTAAAAGTGGGGGGCAGGCGATCCCGATGGCGGGGGTGCCATTTCACGCGATAGAAAATTACTTGGTTAAATTGGTGCGCCAAGGTGAATCGGCGGTGATTTGTGAACAAGTGGGTGATCCGGCAACCAGTAAAGGTTTGGTTGAGCGTAAAGTCACGCGCATTATTACGCCTGGCACATTGACGGATGAGGCATTATTGGAGGAACGTCAAGAAAGTCTATTGGCAGCGGTGCATGCGATTGATGAGCTGATTGGGATTGCCACATTGGATTTAGCCAGTGGGCGTTTTACATTAAGCGAGGTGCAGGGACTGGCATTATTTAATAGTGAAATGGAGCGACTGCGCCCAGCGGAATTATTAGTCAGTGAAGACAGCCGCGTTGGTTTGCCCAAAATCACAGTGCGTCGTCAACCGCCTTGGTATTTTGAAGTGGATACCGCGCGGCGGTTGCTCACCCAGCAATTTGGTACCCGCGATTTATCCGGGTTTGGCTGTGATCATTTAACGGCGGCGTTGGGCGCTGCCGGCTGTTTATTGCATTATGCGCGTGAAACGCAGCGCAGCCAGTTGCCCCATATTCAAGGTTTACATTGGGAGCGGCGTGAAGACAGTATTTTTTTGGATGCAGCCACTCGGCGCAATTTGGAATTAGATAGTCGTATTATTGGGCAGCGTGAATATACATTAATTAATATTATGGATGAATGTGCAACGCCGATGGGTGGGCGGTTATTGCGCCGTTGGTTGCACCGCCCGTTACGTGATACGGAAATATTGCAAGCACGCCATCACAGTGTTGGCGAATTATTGGAAGTGCAATGTGTGGAGATGTTGTATCAACAATTACGAGCGGTGGGTGATATTGAGCGAATTTTGGCACGAGTCGCGCTGAAATCTGCTCGCCCGCGTGATTTAACGCAATTACGCACCGCGTTAGGTACATTGCCAGATTTGCAACGACAACTCAACCTGTTTAATAGTCTTCATTTTAAAATCTTGGCACAAAAAATTGGCGCATTTCCCGAACTTTATGATTTATTGCGTGCTGCGATTGTGGAAAAACCGCCGCAATTACTGCGCGATGGTAATGTGATTGCGCCAGATTATGATGCGGCATTGGATGAGTTGCGCGGTTTACGGGAAAACGCCGGGCAATATTTGCTGGATTTAGAAAACCGCGAGCGTGAGCGCACCGGCGTGGCGAATTTAAAAGTGGGTTATAACAAAATACATGGTTATTATATTGAAATCAGTCGCGCACACGCGAGCAAAGCACCGTCTGATTATATGCGCCGCCAAACGTTGAAAGCGGTGGAGCGTTATATCACCGATGAGCTGAAAGGCTTTGAAGATAAAGTGCTGAGTGCGAATGAACGGGCATTGAATCGGGAAAAGTATTTATATGATTTATTGTTAGATAAACTGTTGGAATCGTTATCTGAATTACAAGCCTGTAGTGCGGCGTTGGCAGAATTAGATGTGTTAAATAATTTTGCTGAGCGTGCTGACACGTTAAAATTCTATCCGCCCAAATTGACTGATAAAGAAAGTCTTGAAATTATTGAAGGGCGGCATCCGGTGGTGGAGGCGGTGCAGGATGAACCGTTTATACCAAATGATTTGCGACTGGATGGACAACGACGGATGTTGATTCTAACATCACCCAATATGGGAGGAAAGTGTATTAATATTAATAGTTTAGTATTTACGTCGGAGGGGATCGTTCCGCTAAAAAGTCTTAAAATCTCCCCCAGTCTTAAGCATGGTGCAGGTGATAACCTAGCTTTATCAACGGGTGGCATTTGTTCTGTTCGCGAAATAAGAATAAGCGAACGGCCTTTACCAAAGGCTATAAATTCTTCTGTTCGCGAAGATGGAATAAATGAACGGCCTTTACCAGAGTCGGTGAATTCTTCTGTTCGCGAATATGGAATAAGTGAACGGCCTTTATCAGAGTCGACAAATTCTTCTGTTCGCGAAGATGGAATAAATGAACGACCTTTACCAGAGTCGGTGAATTCTTCTGTTCGCGAAGATGGAATAAATGAACTGCCTTTACCCAATGGAGAAACACCATCTTTTCATAAAGCGAGCATGGGGGAAGATTTTTTGCTCAACGCTTTTAGCGCGTTCCAAAAATCTATCGAAGTGAAATCCTTAGACGGCATAACACCTGCGAGCCATTTTTATGACGCTGGCAAACAAAAAACCATTAAAATTGAAACACAACAAGGTTTTACTTTGGAAGGAACGCCTGAACATCGCTTATGGGTACGTTATCCCGACGGGCGTGAAGGTTGGTGCCATCTTAAAGATTTGACGGGGAATGAAGTTTGTGCCATTGATCACCAGTTAGAATTATGGGGGAAACATCTAAGACTTGATTCAACCCCAGCAGAATACTTGCCACAAGTGAAACGCTATTCCCTACCGCCACGGTTGACAAAAAATTTAGCTTATTTGTTGGGATTATTGGTGGGTGATGGTTTTATTACGCTAAAAAAACGTCTGGTTTTAATCGCGACGGAGCGTTTCATTTCTGAAGAATTTCAGCGTATTACCCAAAAATTATTTGGCTATACCGTCAGGGTTCGTTGCCGCAATAGCCAAAAATGGGAACTTCGGATATCAAGTCACCAAATACGGGTATTTTTGGTAACTTTAGGGCTTAGCTATGCATCGACTCAGGAAAAGTATATCCCTGAAAGCCTGTTGCGCGCCCCCCGTCGATTCGTCGTGGCTTTTTTACAAGGCTTATTTGATACACGGGGTTATGCTAATAATGTCCATGACAATATCACGCTGATGATTTCTTCCTACCGTTTAGCCCAACAAGTGCAATTATGTCTGTTGAATTTGGGCATACTCAGTTCCGTTGCTCTGAAACGTAAAGCTATAACCACCTATTTACTGCGTATCAATAGCACTGAACTCACTGCTTTTTATACTCAGGTAGGCTCTCGTCTCCCCCAGAGGCGCCAACGTGCCACGCTGGAATTAAATAAATGCCAACAGGGTGATACCAGTATTCCTTATCTGGCTGCTGTGTTAGAGCAAATTCATAAACGCATTGTTGAAACCCCGAATAAACCAGTGCCACTGGAAAACGCGCCTAATGTTTATGCCATTTTTAGCTGCTCTTTACCTAAGAAGCGAGACATTTCTTATGGCAAGTTGGATGAACTGATTGCGTATTGCCAAGCAAATAGAGTGACGTGTACTGAGTTAGCCCAGTTACAACTGTTGCAAAAGCGACACTATTTTTATGATCGTATTACCAAGATAGAGGCGGGAGAAGCTGATGTTGCTGATTTAAGTGTGCCAGAAGGACATGCGTTTGTGGCGAATGGTTTTGTAAATCACAATTCCACTTATATGCGTCAAACCGCTTTGATTGTGTTACTCGCCCATATCGGCAGTTTTGTGCCTGCCCAACAAGCGACATTGGGTACGATTGATGGGATTTTTACGCGCATTGGTGCTAGCGATGATTTAGCGGGGGGGCGTTCAACATTTATGGTGGAAATGACGGAAACGGCGAATATTTTGCATAATGCTACCCGTCACAGTTTGGTGTTAATGGATGAAATTGGGCGGGGCACTAGCACTTTTGATGGTTTGTCGTTGGCATGGGCTTGTGCGGAATATTTGGCTGATAAGGTGGGGGCTTACACGTTGTTTGCCACCCACTATTTTGAATTAACGCGCTTACCTGAAATGTTTCATAACATCGCCAATGTGCATTTAGAAGCGGTGGAACAAAATGATAAGCTGATTTTTATGCACACCATTAAGGAGGGTTCTACGAATAAAAGTTATGGTTTACAGGTGGCGTTATTAGCCGGTGTTCCCAAACAGGTTGTCAACAAAGCTGGTGTTCATTTAAAACAGTTAGAGGAACAACAATTGCAGATGGCGGCGCAGCAGACAGAATTACCGTTGCAACCACCCCCACCTCCAGTGCCCTCTCCCGTTATTAATAAAATCAAAGCATTGTCGCCGGAAGATCTGACACCGAGACAAGCGTTAGAGGTGATTTATCAATTAAAAGCGTTATTGGATCAAACTTAAAACAGTTGGCGGGTGGGGACGTTAGTCCAAACTAAAGTTTGGACTCCTGATTAACTGGTTTTTAGGTTTCCTTTGTGAAGTTATTTTCCCACCAGTCAATTTCCTTTTTTTTATCTTCAGAAGAAAGCCCGAGTATTAATGCGTTTGTTGGATTTTCTTTGGCGGATTCCACAAATTTTTTGATGATAGTCGTTGCTGACGCAATTTTATTTCTCTCTTCATCATTAGGTAATGAGTTAATATGGTTTTGTAAATCTTTAAAATACTGAATAAGCACTTCTAAGCTGTCAAAAATATGTTGCTTTTCAGCATCTGAAGGAAGATTTGATAAACCACTCAGCGTTTCAAGACAATCCCACTTTTTAGTCGAATGAGTATTTTGTTCAGTTTCATTCATAAAGGCAGTCTCCTCCTATCGCTATTTCTGATTATAACGGATTCTGTTGATAATAAATTCAATATGACATTTCGTGATGCTATCGCTTTTTTGGCGATAGTATCACTTTTGCACTTTTGCGGTATCACCCTTCTCTATGTGCTAAAATCC
>QNER01000249.1 GCA_003646175.1 Candidatus Parabeggiatoa sp. nov. 1 | reverse complement strand
GCGTTGTTCAAACTGGAAAAAAGTCGTACCAAGTCTGAGACTCAACAAACCTTAAAGATGTTGGTAAAATGGTTAAAAACGGCGCCACCGAGTTTGAGAACCGCGTTTAAAACGTGGTTTCGACGGGTGAAATTGCCCAGACACTTACCAAACGCGGTGCTACCAGAGTTTATTGATTTACAGGAGATCGAGAATATGTTAGAGACTACCGCTGATAATTGGCTAGAACAATCAAGAGATGAAGGGCGCAAGGAAGGGCGCAAAGAAGGACTTCAAGAAGGTGAATCCCGTTTATTGATAAGCTTATTGGAAGAAAAATTTGGTTCACTGACTATTGAGACACAAGCCATTATTTATCGTTTCAGTGAAACCAGTTTGCTTAAATGTGCCAAACGCTTATTCACCGCTCAAACGGTGCAAGAAGTGATTAAGGACGAGCCGCTTGAAACGAAAAAAGGACCAAGGGTTTGACCTAATTGCACGCACGATAGAATATTACTTCAAAAAACTTTATTGCCTTCGTTCCCAGTTTTAACTTGGGTTGCCCAAACTAAAGTTTGGACTCCTGACAGCCCAAATTAAAGTTTGAACTCCTGACAACCCAAACTAAAGTTTGAACTCCTGATGTATAGCTATCGTGCGTGCCATTAGGGTTTGATCAAATAACTTTCGTAATTTTTGGAATCCAAAGCGTCAGCTTTGGACTCCAAAAGTTTGAGAACTGCGTTTAAAACGTGGTTTAGAGGGGTAAAATTGCCCAGACACTTACCAAACGCGGTGCTACCAGAGTTTATTGATTTACAGGAGATAGAGAATATGTTAGAGACTACCGCTGATAATTGGTTGGAACAATCGAGAGATGAAGGGCGCAAGGAAGGGCGTGAGGAAGGACGCAAGGAAGGACGCAAGGAAGGACTTCAAGAAGGTAGAACGATGTTTTTGATAGGATTGTTGGAAGAGAAATTTGGCTCCCTGAACCCGGAGACTAAAGCTTATTGTGACTCATGCTTCAATAGGTGAATTTGAAAACGTGCGACAGCAATTATTGGAAAATCCAGCGATTGCTGCCAGTGATGCTGGTAAGGCGGGGCGGATTATTGTGATTGATAATCGATATTTTTTGTCGGTTTCACAATATATTGTTGGTGGTATTAAGGCATTAGCTGAAATTAATGGTGAATGGTTAATGGTTAATGGTTAATGGTGAATGATTAATGGTTAATGGTGAACGGATAATTAGATTTCAAAAATGATTGTTGCCGTTGAAGTTAATGCTTGTTAAAATAAATTCATCCTTAACCTTTTATTTTAATTAAAAATCAGTCAGTTACAATAATTCCGAACATCTATGAGAGTGGCTGAACAAAAACGCTTATTCTTTTTTATGGGTAATAGGTAATAGGTGGGATGGTGAAAATTGTGAATTGTGAATTGTTTCGTTGAAACAAATTCATAACTTATTAGTTTTTCATAATGTTAAATAAAACTGGGAACAACTTTTGACACCGCTTTCACCTGATTTTCACCGCCCCAGGCAATAGGTAAAAATGCCAATTAGGGACATCGCAGAAAATAACTTACGCACAACCAACAAATCTATGTACAGGACAAAAAATGGTAAAAGATTGTCGTGATGCTATCGCTTTTTTGGCGTGAGTCACGCTTTAAATGGTGTTGAACTTGGTAAATTAATATTTTTTCAAAAAAAAATGCTACCGCGTAGTGATACGACTTTGAGGGTTAAGAAATTAGCCAATTGAAATTAAAGGATTTAACCTCAAAACACAGTTTATAGCTAACCCTCAGAGTCGTATAGTGATACTATCGCCAAAAAAAGCGATAGCATCACGACTTGAACGCTTTTTTGTCCTGTACAAAGCCAACAAAACTTTTCTGGACAATTAGACTCATTAGCCATTACCTATTGCTTACCAAAGCCTATTTGTCTTCACGCCGATATTCCCCTTCGATTGTAGAAGGGCGCTTTGGATGTTCCGGGGGCGCAGAAGTACCTACAACTTGGAGGCGTTGGTGTAGCCAATGGACTAAATATTGACGCACACTCGGAATTAAACACATAAATCCCACGGTGTCGGTAAAAAATCCAGGGGTGAGTAATAGAGCCCCGCCTAACAACAGTAAAATACCTTCAAATAAAGCTTCCGCCGGTAATTGTCCTTGCTGTAAGGTGTTCTGCATTTTTTGCATCGTGGCTAAACCTTGAATGCGTAATAAATAGGTGCCTAAAATAGCCGTTAAAATCACCAACAAAACGGTTGGTAAAACCCCTATGAAGCTACCCACTGTGATGAGTAGGTAGATTTCCAAAATAGGGACGATAATGAACAGGAGTAATAAGCTTCTAAATGAACTCATTTTATAATATAGTCCTTTGTTGCGAATAGGGAATTAGGAATTGGGTTGGCGGCAAAAGTTTTGGCGCGCAAAAATGATTTGGGTTCTGGCTAAAATTTTTTTGGCCAAAAAAACTTTAGCCACGATTTGAGAATTCATGTTCAAACAATTAACGGATTGCTTGTTACCCGTTGCTCATTCTCTATTCCTTATAAAAGTTCAAGTTATGAAGGTACATAAGTATATACTGAGTGTACTTGAAATCCATAAAATCAGCACAACTCATTCCAGAAATATTTAATTAAACCCACAAGAACCCATCCCCGAAATCAACGAATTCATTCAACCTGCCCAGAAAAATTCTGCGCCAAACCGCAGAGCTATTGCCAAACCTTGAAACGATACACTCGATGCTCAAGTTTTTTCTTAACGCACTGATTTAGACTTTTTTTTAATAACTTCTTGAAATGAGTAATTAAAAACAATGTGTTAGTGTGAAAAAGTGCGACACATCAACCTTTATTCGTTTATTTCTGGGATTCGTTGTACTAAGTACTGAAAATTTATGATTCACTACTTACCAACTCGATCTGCGACACATTAACCTTTATGTGTTTATTTTTTGAATTTGTTGTATTAAAATAAAATGCTAATGGGAGTCCAAACTTTGGACTCCGCCAATTTTAATGTTTCGGGAGTTTGAACGAAACAACAAACTTCATGGAGATGGTATGGAAAAAATCAGCAATTATCAGTTGCTTTTAACGACTTGCCCCAATTTAGAGGTGGCGAATAAATAATTTGGCGCATACGCTGCTTGAAAAACATTTGGCTGCTGGTATCAATATCTTGCCTAATATTCAGTCCGTTTATGAATGGGAAGGTGAAATTGTCAGTGATGCTGAAGTGTTATTGTTTATCAAAACGCGCCGTGAGCATTATGCTGCAATCGAACAAACGTTGCTACAACAACACCCTTACGAAGTGCCAGAGTTAATTGCGCTATTCATAGAAACAGGCTCGCCGGGTTATTTGGCATGGATTTCTAAGGTTGTTGCCCAGTAGTTCGCTCCAACGCCATTATTAATTTATTTGTAACCGCTGAGTTTCTTGCAAAACCCCAGGTTGACACTACTGGGGCTATTTAAATTCAACCCCTTTGGGGTTGATATTTTGAAAATTTTTAATTTGAAAATTTTTAAAAGTTAAGAGCCAGTGGTGAAAGCTGGGGCTGCCCAACCCCGTAGGGGTTTTCAGGTAAATGTACTTTGAGCGAAACATTTACCTTTCAGGCAAATGTTTTTGCGTGCAAAAACTTTTGCCTGAAAATGTGAATAGCCCCAGTGAAACCTGGGGAACGTTTTGCAGAGGCTCCGCTAATTGTCATTATCAAAACGGAAAAATGTCTATGGAAAAAATACTCACGCTTTTTCTTATGTTATGGTTATCGGCATGGCATTGCTATGCACAAGTCGCGTCATCTAGCCAAAATCCTCTTATTGAAACAGAGGCAAGTCACTTTCCTCCCGTTGGGCTGGGGGTAAGCAATTTTTCGTCGTTTGAAAACGAGACAAGCAACTTTTCCACCTTTGAAAAAGGTTCCACCTTTGATACAGGGACACTCAACTTTCCTCCCCTTGAAAAAGTAGGAGGCATTTCTGAAATTATCCCCCCAGACGCGGCCTTTCAGTTTTCAGCTAACATGGAAAATCCTGCTATGTTAGTGGCTCATTGGCAAATCGCTGACGGTTGTTATCTATACCGCGATCAATTTCAATTTGCACTCAAAGAGGGTGGCATACTAGGCGAACCGCAATTTCCGCCGGGTACAATTAAGGAGGATGTAAAATTTGGTAGTGTCGAAGTTTATGAGCAGACGCTAGCAGTTAAGTTGCCCATTCTGGATACTCAAGGTTTGGGCACGTTGGCACTGGAAACCACTTATCAAGGTTGTGTCGAGGATCGGTTTTGTTATCCGCCCGTCACAAAAACGGCTTTTGTGGATTTGCCAAATGTCGCCCCCCCCCTCCAAGTCGCTGCCGCTGAAACTTCAGTGAGCGAAGAAACTCAATCAAATACTGGTTGGCTGAGTACGCCAAGCAGCGCTTCTGACAATGATTCACAGGATTCTGCTGTTCGGAGTAATTGGGGTAATGCCCCTAAGCAAAGCGAAAATGCTGGCGAGTTTCTTAAGGTTGATAAAGCGTTTGTGTTTTCGGCTGAGTGGGAAGAAGCCACCTATTTACGGCTCCGGTGGAAAATAGCTGAGGGTTATTATTTATATCGGGATAAGTTGAAATTCTCGTTAGAAAGTGGTGGCACTTTGGGCACACCACTTTTGCCAGCGAGTCTCCTTAAAAAAGTTCCGTTATTTGGCGATGTCCAAATCTATCAGCAGCGGTTACTTGAGATAACGGTGCCTGTTCAAGCCGAGGGGCTAGAAACTGTTACCTTGAAGGTTCAATATCAAGGTTGCGCTGTCGCGGGTTTATGTTATCCACCAACAATGAGAACAGTGGAGTTATCGCTGGGTAAAGGGGCGATGTCTGAGCAAGATCGTCTTGCTAACCTGCTGGCTAATGCTAATGTGTTGTATACCCTTCTGATTTTTTTTGGCTTGGGATTGCTGTTGTCTTTGACGCCTTGTGTGTATCCGATGATCCCTATTTTGTCCAGCATTATCGTTGGACAAGGCAAACAAGTCACAACTTATAAAGCTTTTATTATGTCGCTGATTTATGTGTTGGCAATGGCGCTGACTTACGCGGTTGCTGGCGTGTTAACGGGGTTGCTTGGCGAAAATTTGCAAGTTGCCTTCCAAAATCCTTGGGTGTTAGTCAGTTTTGCGTTGGTGTTCGTTGCGTTGGCTTTTTCTATGTTCGGGTTTTATGAATTGCAAATACCTACGGCCTTGCAAACTAAGCTGACGCTCTTGAGCAATCGCCAACAAGGTGGCACTTTAATAGGCGTGGCAATTATGGGGGTGTTGTCGGCACTTATCGTTGGGCCTTGTGTTGCCGCGCCTTTGGCAGGCGCGCTGATTTATATTGGTCAAACCGGTGACGCGCTGCTGGGCGGTTTAGCTTTGTTTTTTATGAGCGTTGGTATGGGTATCCCATTGATTGTCGTTGGTATTTCCACTGGCCATTTCTTACCCAAGGCGGCTCTGTGGATGGATAGCGTCAAAAGCATTTTCGGGGTGCTGTTATTGGCAGTGGCCATTTGGTTGCTTGAACGAGTCATTCCGGGACAAGTGACGATGTTGTTATGGGCGGGCTTGTTGATAGTGTCAGCGGTCTATATGGGCACCTTGGACAGTCTCAGGGCTGACGCTTCTGGCTGGCGTAAACTATGGAAAGGCTTGGGGCTGATTTTTCTGGTGTATGGTGTGTTGTTAATGATTGGTGCAGCCAGCGGTAATGTCAATCCTTTGCAGCCTTTGCATAATTTGAGTGTTGGCTCCAATTTCGCTGAAGAAACGTCTGATACCGCGCAAACTTCACAATTTAAGCTCATCAAAGGTGTGAGTGGATTGGAACGTGAAGTCGCGGCTGCGAATGCACAGAATAAACCCGTTATGTTAGATTTTTATGCGGATTGGTGTGTTTCTTGTAAAGAAATGGAGCATTTCACGTTTACTGAGGCTGGGGTGCAAAAATTACTGACCAATTTTGTGTTATTGAAGGCGGATGTTACGCCTAATGATGAACAGGACAAGGCTTTGTATAAACGCTTTGGGATTTTTGGGCCTCCTGCTATTGTCTTTTTTGATGTCAATGGTCAAGAACAACAGGCTTACCGTGTCGTTGGATTTTTGCCCGCTGAAAAATTTCGTCAACATCTGAAAAAGGTTTTGCAACCATGATGAAATTCACTTATTTGATTTTGTTAGCGACTCTGGTTATCACGGCGGGTGTAGTCAGTATTACTAAATATAACTCACCACAACAAAAGGATGAGCCGTTGTTTCGCCCGGATTTTAGCTTGCCTGATTTACAAGGAAAAATCCGTACCAATTCAGAGTGGGATGGGAAAGTGGTTGTTGTCAATTTTTGGGCGACGTGGTGCCCACCTTGTCGCAAAGAAATCCCTCTGTTTATTGATTGGCAAAAGCAGTATGCTGAACAAGGTTTGCAGTTTGTTGGGATTGCCATTGATAATCAGGAAGCGGTGCAAAATTTTGTCGATACCATGGATATGAATTACCCGGTATTAGTGGGTGAGTACAAAGCTATTCCCCTGGCACAAAATTTTGGCAATCGCATTGGTGCTCTGCCATTTACGGCAGTTGTTGATCGTGCAGGTAAAATTGTGTGGCGGTATCCGGGTGAGGTGACTCAAACACAAGTTGAGCAAATTATTTTGCCGCTGTTATAGGCGTTGGAAACCTTCACGGTTTTTGCAACGCTTTACGGTTTTGAAGGTTTTGAAGGTTTTGAAGGTTTGGTTTTTTCAATTGGAAACCTTCAAGGTTTTGGAAACCTTCAAGGTTTTGCCCGAAATAACTACAGGGATTGTATATAATAAAGGATTAGTTATAAAGGATTAATTATAGCATTTTTCGATTTGGTTAAATACAAAAAAGGGCAACCACAAGGGATTGCCCCTACGAGTGATGTATTTTATGCAAAAGAAAAATGCTATATAACCGACTCTTTCTATTATCACTCTTCGTTCGTTCTATAAAATCATAACTATTTTATTTTTTTAGATAAGAAAAATAATCTGTCAAAGCCTTTTTCGTACCACATTTATTTTTAGAATTAGAATGGATATTTCCACAGAACACGGTTTTGGGAACTGGGTGGCTTCGTTGATAAAGTATATCCATAATATTTACTTCGATATTAATTTAAAGGTTTTAGCTTATTATTAAGCGAATGCTGAGTTATCAATAATTTAGCTGATATAATGGCAGTCTCTCTTCAATGATTAACGGGAGAAAAAAATCCTTTTTTATATACAATCCTTGTAGTTATTGTCGTAAAATTAAAAATTTCAAATCTAATAAAATCTAATAAAATCAAGGTTCTGGTGTTTTTGAAGTCATTACTCGGAAAATGGGAATGCGTCCCACATGCACACGGATAAATGCTCTCCATCGCGTTATAAGAGTAGCGCTTTAAAAACAAATCGTTATCATTTTTTTGCTTTTAGATCATTTTTTTGTTGATCTCGTTTTCAAACGTGTTAGTATGTGCCCCACTGAACTGAACCATCATGTTTGTTGTGAAATAACTATAAATGGTTTAAATAAGAATGGTTAACGGAACGCTTGGTAAGTATCAGGAATACAAAGCGGATTGTTTGGTTGGTGTGCGCTCTAGGCAATAACCAAGCACCGCCGGTATTTAATGAAGGATTCCAAGGTGTTACCTATACGAAGGTTTTTGAACCATGCCTTATGTTTATAACAACGAATGGTTGAAATGTTCTTTGGGCAGTACCAAAAATGGAGCCCAACACATTTGAATTGTTTTGGTGACGGGTGTTCAGTAAAATCCAAACCGTGATCAATGTACGATCGGTTCGAGCTGCAAAATTTATTGCTTGAATCCGTTACGCATTTAAAACGGGTTGGATGGGGTTTGACGGTTTATGCCGTCTCACAAAGATTCATTTCCTAAGGAGGCAAATAACGTTATGCGTTTGATTAAGTTAGCGCCTGTTGTTGGATTTTGTGCGGTTTCCTTTCTGCCGGCATCCGCTGCGGCAGACGTGCGGATTATCAATGCTAAGTCGGGCATGTGTCTGGACGCGACATCGGAGGGGGGGTTTGTTCAGCAGTCCAAGTGTGATAAAAGCAAGCAAGCCCAATTGTGGCAAGTTAAGGGTGATCGTGTTATTAATGGATATTGGCAGAACCAATGTCTGGACATCTACGTCGTCAAGGGGTATCCGTTCCTGAGTACGGTTCAAACGAGTACTTGTGAGGACTGGAAAAAGGCCCAAGAGTGGAAGTTTTCTAAATCGGGAAACATCCAGAACGGCTACACGGGTCAATGTCTGGTTGCGCCGGGGGACAGGCAGTTTGGTACCGTTAAAGGGCAACACTGTCGTGTTACTGGTGACTTTGAAAAGTGGAAAGTGGTTGAGGTTAATTATCTGATTCGGGGTAAATACAACCCATCAAAATGCTTTCAAAAGAAGTCTGAGGGGTGGAATAATGGCAACCCCATTCATATTTGGGATTGCAATGAAGGCCCCACCGAAAATAAATCGTGGGTATATGATCCCAAAACCGGGTACATAAGAGGCAAGGAGAATCCCTCGAAATGCCTTCACAAGAAGTATTACGGATGGAAGAATGGCAACCCCATTCATGTCTGGGACTGTGATAAGGGTACCGCCGAAAATAAATCGTGGGTGTATGATCCGAAAACGGGGTACATAAGAGGCAAAGAGAATACCTCGAAATGCATGCACAAGAAGTCTGGGGGATGGAAAAATGGCAACCCCATTCATGTCTGGGATTGTGATGCGGGACCCGCCGAAAATAAATCGTGGGATTGGAAGATGTAAATTAAACGATCCTCTCACTCTATCGAGTCTTTTCTTGAGGAAAAGGGTTAGGGTGACGGTGGAAAAGTTTTGTTGGTAGCTTTGTGCTGAAAAATTGGGCAAGAAAATCGTGTCCATCAAAGGCGGACTCATTTAGAGTCCGCTTTTTTTTTATTTCATTCTTCAAACATGTCTTCTGTTGAGATTACTTTTCCATCCCGTACAAAAACCAATTCCACACTCTCACCCGGCTACTGCATACCCTACGCACTCGCGTCAATTTCAAATTCCCCCCCCCAAATTATTTATCAATATTAAATACCTGTATTGAGTATTTGTATTGAGTACAACGGATTGACGGATTTAACGGATTTATCATTGGCTCCCAGGGCGCAGCCCTGGGCTTTAATAAAGCGCCCTTTCAGGGCTGAGTAGTTACGAAATGCGAATTAAAATTGGCTCCCAGGGCGCAGCCCTGGGCTTTAATAAAGCGCCCTTTC
>QNER01000248.1 GCA_003646175.1 Candidatus Parabeggiatoa sp. nov. 1 | reverse complement strand
TGTGGTGATTAACTCGGGTTCTATATAACACCCCAGCGGGATAGGCTGTGTCCACGGCGGATTCGGTACCGTTTGAGGGGCCGCCTTCTTATACTGTTGGGCTTTGCTACGATGAATCGCGGCGGCTTGATTTTGTCCACGATCCTCTAATAACCAAGCCAAGTTATCGTGCAAGGCCGCTTTAATATCGTCATTCAGGTTTGGCGTTTTCAACGCAGCATTTAATCGTCTTGTGACGACAGGCCAAACATCAAAACCGGTGCGAAAAGTGCTGTCGGTATCTTGATGATAACGGGCCAGTACTTTGAGATTTACAATCATAGCCCGAATGGAAGGATCATTAACGGCATCCTTTGGTATCTGCTCAAGCTGCCCTAACGCGGAATAAAATTTCCCTTCAAGAAAGTAGGCGGTGGCAAAATTCATGCGAGCCGCTAAATAATCCTCATCCATTTGAACGGCTTCATTTAGGTAGAATTTCGCCTCTTGCAAAGCATCAGGGAGAATGCACGCTTCTTCGCCTTTTGAACCTAAGCTGTCTGCTAAGACACTTTGGATTGACTGTAGGCCAGGCAGTTGATAACGGTGCTGCTCACAAGACGAACCTTGTTTGTTAAGCCATTCAATCGCCATTTCCAAATAACTCAGTCCTAAGTTATTGAGAATTTCAGGCGTATAAAGCTTCGTCTTATAATAAAACTCTTCATAGAAAGAAATCGCCGTTTCCGGATACTTAAAGTGTTGCAAATAGGTGGCGACTTGCCAATAAGTCAGTTGTTGACGCACTTCAGCAATCACCTTTTGGATAGCCGCGAGTCGTTCTTCCCAGGTAGGATAAACGCGGGTTGCCTTAGCCCACGACTTAAAAAAATTCTCTCGGTCATTTAAGGCATTGATATGAAAACCAGCGACAGCCGCATAAAGCAAGCCATATTTATCCGCCAAACGTTCATGTTGTTTGCGACTGTCATCAACCACTGTGCCTTCTTGATCGGTTTGCCAAAACCACAAACGCCAATTGTGGCGAGTTGGAAGAGACTGTTGCAAAACGGAACAGATAATCTGTTGATTTGTAAAATGTTCCTTAACAATATGCGTCAGTTCATGCCCTAAAATAAAGGCCAGTATCGCATCATTTTTATTATCGTCATAACCGCTCTCATAAACGATATCGAGCATTTTTCGGCTCATAATAACGCCATCTGGAAATGACCGAGCAAAAATGTTATTCGAGTCAATGACGCGAAGTATTGGGCGTTTACCACCCTGTGCTATGGCAATAGCACGCACTCGGTCAAAAATGCGTTCTGCTCGGCCTACGAGTGGACTCTGCTGAGCCGTGACAACACGAAAGTTGGCAAGAATTTCTGAGGCCCGACTGTTGGTTAAATTCGGGCAGTCTGACGACGCGCCACTTGCCGATGACGCGCCGCTTGCCATCGAGAGGACAATTAAAGTGAGTAACAATGCAATGTGTTTCATCATCGTGTTTTTTACAACCCTCTGTTTGTGGTAAGAAGTCCAAACTAAAGTTTGGACTCCTGAAAGTTTGGACTCCGGATTATCAGCGGCAATTCGCTTTACTTTGCGCTTGTTTCCATACGGATTGCCCATTTTTAGAAACGGTGTACCAGTACAATTTTGCAATATCCCGGCATATCTGATACTTTACCCGATCCGTTTCCTTAGATGGACACGCCTTTCGGAGAAGGATCAAAAAATCGTTGTCACAATAGTTGCGGGTGGCATTGCATTGTTCATAACACTTATCGTGTACTTGACAAGCTGAAGTAAAGTCAAATAGTCCCCAGTCATCTATTACGATTTGCGTAGTTAAACCTGTGCCGCACCCTTGCCCAGACGTATCAATATTTTGGTCGATGGTTTTCCGTAGCATTTCTCCTATTTTGTCGCCTCCTTTTTCTAAACCGTCTTCCAAATCCTGCATCCATTCTGGGATTTTTTCTTCCAAATCCTCAATTCCGTTTTCTACTTCTTCGATTCCTTTCTTCACGCCGGCCTCTAATTGTTCAGCACCTTTTTTCACGCTGGCCTCTAATTTTTCACCGCCCTCCTTGACTTCTTGCTTCACTTCTTCCCAAGTTTCCTTCCAACTCCATGCCATTACGGTGCTTGAAAATACCAGCAAGATAACAACAATCATTACAAGGTTCAGTTTTTTTGTCGTCATTAATTCCTCCGTAAGTTGCGGCGTTTCGGGAATTCATTTCCTCATTCCCGAAACAACCAAATTTATTGATTGCAATCCAAAAGCCATTTGCACACTAAAACCTTTCAAGTCATGACACAAAGCGGTGTTGGTTTTATTGCCGGACAACTTTTCAGTTAACGCGTTATCCATATTATCTAAAACCCCAACCACTGTTTTAGCTTTAGGTGAATCATGTTTATCGAATGCGTCAATCAGTGCTTTGGCAATGGTTTGTTGCTGTTGCCAAAACGCACTATCAAGCTTTGCGTTATGACTACAGCCCGCATCTAGTAAGGCTACCCATTCACCCAGTCGCAAAAATTCTTTGTCTGCCTGAGAATCGGGCTGGTAGTCGTTTTTCGATAAACGAGCAATACCGCCCTTGTATCCTTCTGTAAAGCTAACAAATGGCAAACCGGTTCCTGAAAAGCCAAGACTATCGGTAATAAAAGCCTGCTCACGGTTTGGGATCATTTCTTTCTGGAGGGCAACTTGGTAGCCAGGCTCTATTTCAGGAATGATGGGGTGCTGTAGATGCTGGATAATGAACCATAAACTCACAGCCACCACGGCTATGGTTGCCAATACCGGCCCCAATACTCTTGGCCTTTGTAATATCCCTAGCCCATTGTTCATAATATCCTTCCACGGTTTTACTACTTTTGATAAAAGTTGGTTTAACCAGTTAAATGGCTTATCAGGTTCAAGGCCAACCGCTTTAAGTTCTTTTGGAGGCACTCGGCAGTTTTTTAACCACTTAGCCAAAAATGGGTCATCCAGTGTGTTCCAGTCGCGTTGAATGCCCCACCTACTCAGTTTGAGAGTAGGTGCTTTGATAAACCCGGTATATTTAACCTTCAGTTTTCTGCCACTTTGCCTACTTATGCTTAACCAAGCCCCCGGAAAAGCACTTAATGCAAAAACCAGTGCCCCTTCTTCAATGCCGACATAAGTAAACTCACTGGGTAAAAAAAAACGTTTTGGTTTCGGTAAGTAATCTGTTAAATCATCTTTATGCAGAGTGTTTAGCCACTGGTTAAAAGAGTTCCCATAAGCTTTCGCTAAGGCCCTATTTTGAACAAGTTGGTCAGCCGGTTTGTTATTTTTACCCTGACAGACTTTTTCCCAAGCTTCTAAAATTTCAGCATCAGGCTGACAAAGCAAATTAACAACATCGGAGGGACAACGATTACGGAAAATCACCTTAAGGTTGTCTCTATCTTCTGCATTTAATGCTTGTAAAAAATCGCTTTGGCCTGATTCAACCACCACAACATGGTCAATACCCATTTTTTGGGCAGCTTGATGCCGTTCTAATAATGACTTTATCGTATCGACGTATTCAATCCGATTGAGCCTGTTATCAGATAGCAACCACTGGAACCAACCATTTTGGGTTCCTTGAAGCTTGGGTTGGCTTTCTTTCGCTATAGAAAGTGTGATAACGTCGGACATAATTTTGCCTTTTTACAATTTTGCCTTTTTACAAATAGGTATGTAACTTGACAATGTCACATTTTAATAACCACGCAGTTTTTCGTACAAGGTTCGCCTTGTACTCCTGATTCATCATCTTCCAATGGTTGAGCATCCAGTATTTCCCAAATTTCTCTAAATACTGGAAACGTTGCCTTATCAACCAAAGTCATAATATCATTTACAACTTTGGCGTTCTGCCGCCCGCATTCCAACAGACCCAATATCCGATTATGTTCCTTAGAATCACTGCCCAAGGGTTTAACAAGAATATCTCTTACCGTTTTTGGTAATTCTTGATCTTGCGGAAAAACTTTTGGTGCTATAGCGTAAATGTCTTTACAAAACTTCAGCCCTAAAAAACGACACAAAGAACTATCACACCATTGGTTCGGAATGGCTCCCTTTTTTGACTCGCCCAGTTCTTCTGGCTTCGCTTGGTTGGCATACTTTTCAAACGCTTTCATGCCTTCTGAAACCTTTTCCAATACATCCTCGTCATCTTCTGGTTCAAGGTGCTTTCTCTCATTGCCAAGAGTACCAAGAAACGGTTTTATCTTCTCAGGATTTCTAGTATTAGCTTCCTCGGCCTTATTTTCATTTCCTACGAACACTAACAAATGAACTGCCTTAGAAAACATAGCCAGATAGGTAATTGGATTATCCAGTGCCTTATCCAATACCTGAGTCCATTGACAATCGCTTAGTTCAGTGGCATTGATTTTATCTCGTTTCTTTTTCTTTCCTTCCTTGGAAGTCCCTGGTGGATGTTTTAACCAATCACGTAGACCATCATAAAAATTAAATGGATCAATGTTGTTTGCTAGTTTTTCGTCAATTGAGCATAAATAAATATATAAAGCCTCATAGCCAAGATAAACTTGAAATCTGCGATCAGTCCAAGTTGGCAAATCGGCAGGAAATTCTTGACTGCCCAATACCTCGCTTACCCAATTCACTACAGCCTTATTCAATGTTTCAAAGGCTTGCTTTCCGTCAGCATCATCATGAATGGGGAATCTTCTTTGAGCCGGTTCTTCCAGCTCATCAATTGCCATGCGCTGCACTACATGAAATAGCCTATTTGACAATTTTCTTGGTAAAAGTGCATCAGTTAAGCCCACTTTCTTCAAAAATCGGAGGAAATCTTTCTTTTCGTCTTTCACTTCGAGAGGCTTTAGTTGTCCTTTTAGAGACTGATACAATAGCTTGACATAGTTTGTCGAAACTTGGTTATGCGCTTTCCAAACCGCTGATTGTTCAGCATCTTTTTTAACAAATCCAAACCTATTCAGTGGATAACGAATAACCTTCCAAATATAGACTATTTCTTGGATTTGTTCCTTTTTTTGCTGGAGTTGTCCTTGTTGTTGCTGGAGTTCTGCGTTGAGTTCTTCGATATCTTCTGGTTCTGCTTGATTTTTGGTCTTGAGTTCTGCTTTAAGTTCGTTGCTATTTTCTTTGAGTCTGTTGATATCATTGCTGATATCGTTAACCCGGTTTTCTGCTGCATTATCTGCTTGCCTAAGAGACTGTTGATATTGTTCAAATGGCATTTCGTTACCTCTGAGCAGATTTGTGGGACAGTAGGGCCGATTACGCTGGTACTCATCGGCCTTCTATGCGTCATTATATTGATTACCACTGACAAGTACAACGGATACGCGAAATAAACGGATAAAGAAATAACTTCTAAAGATTTCGCTGCGCTAAACTCACTATTTTCAGAGTGGTGGATTAGCCGCACGCTAATCCTATCGACATAATATGTTTTTTTCAACTGCTTATATACTTAATAACGACAAGAATTTTGTTTGGTAATGTCTACACACGAAGCTCTGTATCGTGAAATATCACCAAGCCGAACTTGATGACGAAAAAACACTATCCGTTTATTTCGCGTATCCGTTGTACTTAACTACTTTCCATTGTAACTTAAGACGATTATTCTTATATTTTATTAACAACTTCAGCTTATTCCCACATTTGATTAACAGGTTGCCTAAAAAACGAGGAAGCCCGGTTACCTTTTTAATATTCCAGGCTACCTCAAGTGTTTTGTTCTTATTAAACTGTATCCAAAAAATTAGCATTATACCCACTTGAACAAAAGCACCATCGGTTTTGAGTTTACAGTCAATTTTGTGGGACGGAAAATGGATTTCAGATGGCGAATGGCCTCTTATGGCCCTATATCCTTGGTAAATAATATCACTTTTAATCAGGTTTACCTGAGTCGTGCAGCTAAAATGGCGCGGGCGCACAAAGCCAGAAGTCGCTTTGAGTATCTCTTCACGTTCCCGTGCGTTTGCTGAAAAGCTGAGTTGGCAAGCCATCTTATCTGCTTTGGATAACAGTGCTTTTTCACAGGCGTTGGTGTCAAAATCAGCGAACGACATTTCGGTTCTAAGAAATGTTGCTATAAATACTGCGAAAACCAATAGGCGCATAATTTCTTCCCGTGTCTCATTGAGTGACGGATACCATCCCTAAGAAGGGATGGTATCCGTGGAACTATTTTATAATTGACAGAAATTGGCGATAAATTGGTTCAGTCCCTCTTTGACTTCTTTTTGTAATGTCGGGCCATTCCCGTATTTTACGAGCCTTCTTCCCAAAAACGCGGGAATACCCGTCACTTTGCCAATATTCAAGCGAACCTCCGAAACACCTTCGTCACCAAACTGTAGCCATGGTGCAACCGTTAAACCAATTTTGAATTGGGCACCATTAGTTTGAATCTCACAGTCAATTTGGTGGTCCGGTAAAGGGATTTCACTGGCACTTAATAGCGCATTGGCCACCTTATTTTTAGGAATATTCAGGTGGGTGATGCAGGTAAGATTGCGTATAATACCATACGTGTTCTTCATCAGCACTTCGCGCTCCCGCCCTTCAGTTGAATAACCCAATTTACAAGCCAGCAAATTTTCGGTTGAACGCAGGATTGGTTTACAGGCTTTAGTGTCAAATTCGGCTATTGATGCTTTGGAAAAAAAGAGCATTGCCATTAGCACAATAAATAAACGCATAAATCCTCTCAAATAGCCGCATTTTACTGTGGCATGAATCCTGGATTAGCAAGAAATTGGTTCAAGGCCTTTTTTGCTTCCTGTTGTAATTCAGGGCTATTCCCGTATTTGATGACCAAATTCCCTATAAAAGCTGGAAGCCCGGTCACCTTTTGAATATTCAAGCCGATCTCTGAAACACCTTCATCACCAATCTGTATAAACGGTGCGAGCGTCATACCAATTTTAAACGGGTCACCATTGGTTTGAATCTCACAGTCAATTGTGTGGGGCGATAAAATTATTTTACCGGCACCGAATAGCGCATTGAACACCTGATTTTTAGGAATATTCAGGTGGGTGCCGCAGGTAATATTGCGTATGATGCCATACGTGTTCTTCATCAGAGCCTCGCGTTCCCGTGCATCTGTTGAAAAACTTAATTGGCAATCAACCACATTGGCCGTTGAGCGGAAGACTTTTTCACAGGCTTCTTTGTCGATTCCGGCTAATGAGGCTTTAGAAGTTAAGAGCATTGCGGTGAAAACCGCAAAAATAAATAAGCGCATAATTTCTCCTGTCTCGTGCAAGGTTCGCCTGAAACGAATGATTTTCAAAAATTAAGTACAGTTGGGCAAGTGTGCCTTAATAGACGGTAGAAAATCAAAAAGCTGATCCAACTTGACAGCTAACCACCAAGTGATTTTATACAAATCGTTGGTAAAATGGATATCCTTCTCGTAATCACGGACTGAGGCTTCACACGTCCCATTATGGATTCGTATCTTAGCCCGCAACGTGCTATGATCCGAATAGGCTGTCACCCGTTTACCAAACATTTTCCAAATATGTCGGTTTCTCAGACGGACGTGTATTTCGAGAATTGAATAAGTGTCATTGGGTAGAATATCCAACTGCGCTTGAGTCAACCAACTTTTCCGATTATTGCCGGCACAGATGTTTCCACAGATGGAGTCAATACCCTGTACAACTTCAGGCTGTGCCAAAAGTGCTTGGGTGAGATCGATACGACCAGCATTAGCTGGTGATATGGCAAAAGCGGTAGCGAAAATCGCTACCGCCATAAGAATGTTGCGAAAATGATGCATAATCACCTCTTGTGTTTAATGGATTAGCTCACGGTTGTTAATAGTACTTAAGCGAGTTCTCTTAGCCCGATAGGGCTTGGCTCTCTTAGCATGACGGCTTTAGCCTCATGCTTTCTGGATACGGGGCATATCATATTGCGCCTCCCGAACCCCGCCCACATGCATTATTTTACCAAAACAACAACTTACCTAAAATTATCCTGTTAATAAACCCAATTAATGAGTTCCCCGTTGATTCCGATGGGCCTTAGGGTTTTTTGTGGTGGGCAACAACGTTACCCACTCTACTCGGCTACCCACCAAACAGTTTTCTCACTTTCTTTGCAGCGTCTCGTGCTGCTTTCTCAGCGGCTATTTGTGTTGCTCGTGCTGCGTATTCTGCGGATCTTTGTGCTGATCGTGCAGCGTCCTCAGCGGCTATTCGTGCAGCCTCTGCTTCTCTAGCTGCTTTTTCAGCTGCGGCTCTTAGTGCAGCCTCTGCTTTCCGTTGTGCTTCTTTAAGTTCTCTTTCCAGCTTTGCTGCCAGATCACACTCTTTTATAATTGTGTCTAGAGTCTCGACTGAAGTTCTACAACTTTGAGCTGCGACTAAAACAGAGAACGCACATGCACCACCACCATCTACAGGTGCAGAGCAAGTTGCAACGGCACCACTGATTGCATTGTAACACCATCCGGCATCTACTACATCTTCTACATCGATTGAGACATCACGACAAACTTCAATCTCTTTGGCATTGGCCACCTCCGATAGGGCTAAACCAGCCACAAGTGCTAACGTTGCTGCATAACTTTTTCTTTTCATGAGTATTCTTCTTGGTTGAAGTTAACCGTTTTTAACCGGGATTCATGAACGAGTGCGAGACGGGGATTCTGTTTAATCCCTGCATAAGAAAGCTTTATGCACAGTTTGTACCGTGTCTTTTACTGATGGTATTCCTAACGGCTTAAATGTTTAGGATTACCAAACACTGACGACAATGCGCCGTCATTAAGCAAATTGTACCAAAGATGGGTTTGCTCTATTCCGCATAAAATTGATTTATCGGTTCTCGCTCATTCAAAGAACGCCCGCTCGGATTGTCAAACCTTTGATAACGGATGCGCCGTCATTAAGGCTAACATATCCGAAAAGGGATTCGCTCAGTCCGCAGAAACTCGGTTTTTTAATTTGTTAAAGAACATCCAAATGCTTGGTAACAAAATACTGATGACAACATGTCATCATTAGGAGAAAGTTTACCCGACGGTTTATTCAGGCTGTCCGCATAAAAAATTTTTTAGCTCAATTGTCAGCCAAAATAAATTTTATTGGGCATAGTTTATCCGAGGTTTGGTTTGTTCGGTCCGCAAAAAATCGATTTTAAAAAAACGCCCCAATGCTCGGGTGACAAAATACGGATGACAACATGCCATCATTAAGACTAAAGTTTACCCTATGGTTCATTCAGGCTGTCCGCAGAAAAAATGTTTTAGCTCAATTGTCGGCCGAAATAAACTTTTGGTCGCAACCGCCCAAACTAAAAACGAGGCTAAAGTTTCGCTTCGCGAAACTTTAGCCTCGTTTGGACTCCGGCAAAGAACGCCCCAAT
>QNER01000247.1 GCA_003646175.1 Candidatus Parabeggiatoa sp. nov. 1 | reverse complement strand
TTTTGAGGTTAAAACGGAACAAAATATGTCAGTTAAGGCACAATATGTAGATGTGCTGATTATCTCGAAATCTGCTGGGAAACCGGTTGATAAGTTGCCCGACGGGTTTGAGTTCCTTGCGGAACATAATATCTTGACGTATAAATCATTGAATGAGTCGATGAATCAGTGGGCGATTGCAGAAGTGCTCGGACATTACGTCAGTTATCGTAAAATAGTGAGTCCATCACCGGATAAATTGTTACCAGAATCGAAGTTCCAAGTTTATGCCGTCTGTACACATTATCCACAAAAACTATTAGGCTCTGAACAGGAATTTGGCAAAGATATTAAAAAGATAAAAGCGGGTGTCTATAAGATAGAGCCGAAGTACGTTGGCTCAATCATAATACTCGTTCTGAGCCAAATGTCTTTGCGAGAGTCAAATGCGTTATGGCAGTTGTTTAGTGGTAATGCAGTCGGATTTGAGTATGGTGATGCCCATTATAAATGGCATTCACCAGAGGATAAGTCATTGCTTAACCAATTGTATCAACTGTATTTAAAATCGGGGGTTGATATGCCTTATACTTTTGAGGATTTTCATCGTGATTACACCATGCCCTTTATTGAGTCGTTGCCGACAGAAGTGAGATTAAAGGGGATTCCGCCCGAAGAGGTGTTTAAGCGGTTTTCTCCGGATGAGCGTTTAAAAGGGCTGGCACCTTCTGATGTGTTTAAGCAGTTTTCTGTGGATGAGGTGTTTAAGCAGTTTACACCTTCTGAAATTGAAGCCTATTTGCTTAAGCTAAAAAAGGATACTCATTAGCGTGATTTTTGAGACGTATACGGAAGTACAGCTTATTTCCGGATTTGACGGATTGATTTTTTAACGCAGATGTCGCTCAACGTCAATAGAAATGCGAACTTTGTAAACCATAACCTCTTCACATTATCACCCTTTTCAAAGGAACAAAGTATCTCATCCGGGAAAATATTCCGGTTTGATACTTCCGCCAACAGCTTTTCGCGCCAAAGTTTTTGCACGCAAAAATTTTGGCGCGAAAGCAGTTGTCTAAAAGCTAAAGTACCCTAAAGGGCACTGTACCTATTTTGGGGAAATTAATTTTTCTTCGATCCTTATGTTTCAAGGTTAAAGTTTTTGCGCGCCAAAACTTTAACCTCGAAACGTCATATTTATGATGAAAACGAGTGCCGACACGGAACCTAAATTTGGATGTGCTGCCTAATCAGTGGCGATTTTTTGTCAATTGGCTAGAAAATAGCCTTTTCCATAAAAAAAGTGATATACTGTGTTTGCCTAAAACGGCTCTGACAAAAACAGCCAATTAAGGGATTTTTTAACCGCTTCCTGCCAATGTCGGCATTTTTAGGGAGCTTTGCCAATGTCGGCACTTTTGATAATGCTAAAACAAGCAGATTGATATAACAGTTATAAAATTTAAGGATATTAAAATACTACGACCCCCAGTCACGTAAAATACTGAGGGGGTCGAAGTATAAATTTATAAGATTTGTGACGATTTTGACAGGTTTGAGACGGGGTGATATGACGGAAAAGCGCATTGAATGGAGGGTTGGAGCCGTTTATAGGCAATTGTTAGGGATGTAACCAATACATTGTGCATAAGTTTAATTTGGTTGGAGCCGTTTATAGGCAATTGTGAGATTGGATTTTCTGGGCGATCTAGTTAGTATCAAATGTTGGAGCCGTTTATAGGCAATTGTGAGATTTCGATCCGAACGATCCGAATTTTAAATATGCTTGTTGGAGCCGTTTATAGGCAATTGTGAGTCCATATAGACATCATGCAGAAAAAAAATGGGCAAAATGTTGGAGCCGTTTATAGGCAATTGTGAGTTTATAACCCCTACATTTGACCTGCACAATATAGGTTGGAGCCGTTTATAGGCAATTGTGAGCACCTGCCAAGTGAACCTCCCGCCTGCCAAGTGAATGTTGGAGCCGTTTATAGGCAATTGTGAGCCGAGTACTCGTAGCAGGAGTCCAAACTTTAGTTTGGGCATTCAAAGTCCAGTTAAAGTCTGCCAAACTAAAGTTTGGACTCCTAATGCCAAACTAAAGTTTGGACTCCTAATGCCAAACTAAAGTTTGGACTCCTAATTAAATGTAAGCCTCAAAAAGTTAATTAAATAAGTCAACAAACCATTCCCCATTCCCCATTCCCAAAACCTCCCCAAACAAAATCCATAACAATCATAAAAGTACAACGAATCCCATAAATAAGCGAATCAATCAACGAACCGTTTTCAGAACGAAAACGTGAAATGTCGTCAACGCGCTGTACTCGATTTAGCCAATCCGAGAATGAAGCCAATCCACTGTACTCGATTCACAAAGTTGTCTTGATTTATCCTTTCTTATAAATAATCCTTGTCGTTATGATTTATCCTTTCTTATAAGCAATCCTTGTAGTTATGATTTATCTTGTAATTATGATTTAATCCTTTCTTATAAGCAATCCTTGTAGTTATGATTTATCTTGTAGTTATGATTTATCCTTTCTGACAAGTCATCCTTGTAGTTATGATTTATCTTGTAGTTATGATTTATCCTTTCTTACAAGCAATCCTTGTCGTTACCATTTATCCTTTTTTATAAATAATCCCTGTCGCTATATTGACAATTTTAAATAAAATTTAAATAAAAACAGCGTTAGTTGAATAAGCCAAGCAAAATAGTGCAAAATAGGCCGCGTTTATACAACAATTAACCCAATATATAATAAACATCACATTATCATAAACATCACATTATCAACCCTATTTAAAATAGGAGACCAATTAATAAAGCATTATGACTACCCTTATTAGCCACTCCGCTGCTTGGAATGCCCTGAAAACCCATCAACAAGCTTTGGCACAAGTCTCTATGCGTGATTTATTTGCACAGGATAGCCAACGTTTTGAACGCTTTTCAGTAGAAGCATGCGGCTTATTACTGGATTATTCTAAAAATCGTTTGACTGGCGAAACCATAACCAAGTTGCAACAGTTGGCGATTGAAGCAAACTTACCAGACGGGATTGCCCGCATGTTTCGGGGAGAAAAAATCAATCACACCGAGCAACGCGCTGCTTTACATATCGCTCTGCGTAACCGTTCTAACCGTCCGATTATGGTAGATGGCAAAGATGTTATGCCTGAAGTTAATGCGGTATTAGCACAAATACGCCAATTTAGCAACTCGGTACGTGACGGGGAATGGCGCGGTTATACCGGTAAACCCATTGAATCTATTGTGAATATTGGCATCGGCGGCTCTGACTTAGGGCCGGCAATGGTCGCAAGGGCACTCAAAGCCTACCATCATCCTCGTTTACGGCGCTATTTTGTCTCTAATGTCGATGGCACACATTTGGCCCAGACTTTGGCCAAAGTTGATCCTGAAACGACCTTATTTATCATCGCATCAAAAACGTTTACGACTCAGGAAACCTTGCTTAATGCACACAGTGCGCGGCAATGGTTGATAGAGAAATTGGGGGATGAAAAGGCGGTTGCTAAACATTTTGTAGCCGTCAGTACCGCAACACAAAAAGTCACGGAATTTGGCATTGATCCTGCAAACATGTTTGCATTTTGGGATTGGGTGGGCGGACGTTATTCGCTATGGTCAGCAATTGGCTTGCCAATTGCAGTGATGATTGGTATGGAGAATTTTGAACAGTTATTGGCTGGCGCGCATGAGTTAGACACGCATTTTGAAACCGCCCCTTATGACAAAAATTTGCCGGTATTAATGGGGCTAATTGAGGTGTGGTATAGCAGTTTTTTTGAGGCCAGCACCCATGCGGTATTGCCTTATGATTATGCCCTAAAACTGTTCTCTCCCTATTTGCAGCAATTAATAATGGAGAGTTTGGGTAAACACGTCAATTGTGAGGGAAACCCGGTTGATTATTCAACATGTCCCATTATTTGGGGAGCCCCTGGCAATAATGGTCAACATGCGTTTTATCAACTGCTGCATCAAGGCACTCATTTAGTCCCGGCCGATTTTATTATTGCGGTTGAAAGTCAACACGATTTGCCGGGACATCAAGACGCGGTATTGTCGAACGCATTGGCACAAACTTATGCCTTAATGATGGGCCGCACGGCCGATGAAACCAGGCACGCCTTGGATTCCAAAGGCCTCTCTGGTGAACTATTGGCGCAACAATTGCCCCACCGCGTTTTTCAGGGCAATCAACCAAGTAACACGCTGGTTTACCAAAAATTAACCCCACAGGTGCTTGGTGCATTAATTGCGTTATACGAACATAAAATATTTGTACAAGGCCTTTGCTGGGGCATTAATCCCTTCGACCAGTGGGGTGTCGAACTCGGAAAACAAGTCGCTAACACGTTATTGCCCGCCCTTCAGGAAACGGCGGGGGCCCACAAAGAACACGATTCTTCTACTGAGGGCTTGCTCAAATACATCAACGCACACCGTCGTCACTCATTTGACAGTGTGACATGATCCGAATCACGTAGCTTGGCACGTTTGGTGGGTTGGAGCAATGCGAATGCCCACCCTACTAATCAACTCAAATGTGACATTGCCAAGCTATTTACCACCTATCAGTTGGTAAAAAACGCTATTTTTCAACACAGAGAACACAGAGCACCACAGAGTACCACAGAGTATAAGTATCGAATTTTTATATATTATTATACAAAACGCGGCATCACGTTGTGTGTTTGGGGCCCTCGAATTTGAAAACTGGTAGGTGGTAAGTGCCAAGCTAAAGTCGGCTATAATTAACATTATGAATATGTTAGGCTATAAACTTAAAGTGGTTTATCACTTATTAGCGTTCAAGATGTGGCAACTTGTTTGGCTTGCCATCCCACTGCTCGGCATCGGCCAACGGATCTTTACGTTCAGTGATGACTGGCCATTTTTGCGCCAGTTCCGCATTCAACGGCGTAAAGTGCCGTTGTTCAGGCGGCAAGTCGTCCTCTGAATAAATGGCATTGGCAGGACATTCAGGTTCGCACAAAGTACAATCTATGCACTCTTCAGGGTCTATGACCAGAAAATTGGGACCTTCGTGAAAACAGTCCACTGGGCATACTTCAACACAATCCGTATATTTACAAAGAATACAGTTATCAGTAACAACAAAAGCCATTGTCAATTCCAAATGTTTACATTCAAAGTTATTATTTTATGCCATGGTCAAAGGATGTTGCAACAAATTTTTATTTTTGAATAAAAAATGGTGCCCTTCAAAAATGTTGGGGGCAACCATAAAGGATTGCCCCTACATGCCCATTTTCTATGGTAGGGGCAATCCCTTGTGGTTGCCCTTGTCAGGATAAATGAAGGGTGCCTAAAAAATATTGAAAAAATAGGATTGTCTTATGAATCAACCTCTTGTTGACCATCACACATTGTTAAGTTAATCGCTGAATCTAAAGTTGACGATAGTATATGTGTGTTACAACCAAAAAAAAAGTCAGCGTGGTTCAAACACGGCTAACATTTCATTTTTCGCTGTGCAAAGCACAGTGTTGGATTGTTAGGCAAAACGCACTTGAAATCTGTGAAAATATTGAGCCCAATTTTTTTTAAAGATTTTTACCAAACATTTTATGCGTTCCGTATAGTTAGTTTAGATTTAGGGCAAAACCGTAAAGCGTTGCAAAAACCTTGAAGGTTTCTTCGATCAAACTATAGGTTATTTTTGTTTGGAACCACGCCGCAAGGGTAGGTTATAACTGAGTGGATTGAGAGTACATTTTTCGGCTCACAATGTAAGTACCGCAAAGTCATTAATAAGTTATGTTTAAAGTACTCATAAACTCAGTCATTTTATTTGTTCTTCTGCTTGTCAATATGGCTTTATTTACTTGGTGTATTAATCAGCTTTTGGGCCAAACGCCGACTAAAAAAACGCTGATCAGCAATGTGCAAGCAAAAGCGACACCTCATGCGCCAACCGGCATCATCCAACGCCGAGAGATCATCGCTCACCGATCAAAACGCTCTTTAAAATACCCTGCACCAAAGCTACACCAAGGCAAGCCCTTTCAGCGGCTAGAACTGAAATTTAGATCGATACATATCCGCCTTAACAAAACTGAGCGTTTCAAATTTGAAAGGCGGTTGCGGCGTTTGGATATTAATTCTTCCCATTTCGTGCAGATATTTTCGGGTGCTGCGCTTTCTGAAAACAATACCCCATCTCCACACATTGCCAAACTGCGTGCTCAAAATGTTGCACGGATTATTTATCCCTATACTCAAACTATAAAAATATACTATCGCCCCACCATGGCAGAAGGCAAAGTTATTGTGGAGTTTTTTGAACCGTCTGCTCCAAAAATTGAAAATGAAAATTAAAAATAAAAATTTTGGGGAATTGAGAATTGGGATCGCGGCTAACGTTTTTTAGGCCCAAAAAACTTACTTGAGCTGGTGGGCAACACGTTGGTGGGAAAAAAACATTAAAAATTTTGTTTTATTTAGAATTGGCTAATGGCTTCACGTTTTTTAGGCCCAAAAAACTTACTTGAGCTGGTGGGCAACACGTTGGTGGGAAAAAAACATTAAAAATTTTGTTTAATTTAGAATTGGCTAATGGCTTCACGTTTTTTAGGCCCAAAAAACTTGAGCCGAGCATTTAATCCAACTTCAAAGGTTTTGCCCAGAACTTTTCTGGATGACTATATCAGTGACAATCGAGCCCAATTTTTTTTGCCCAAAAAACTTGAGCCTCGATCCATGCTAAATATATTTATTTGCAATAACATACTGGCCTTGATTTTCTCTGTGAGGTACCTATTTATAGACAGATTCTCTCATCTCCCCCTTCTTTGCTAAAGGAAAAATTCACTGTGCCTATTTATGAATACGCTTGTGCCGATTGTGGCCATAAATTAGACGTTTTGCAAAAAATGAATGATTTGCCATTGAAACAATGTCCCGCTTGTGGTGAAGATACCCTAAAAAAACTGATTTCTGCGCCGGCTTTTCATCTTAAAGGCTCCGGCTGGTATGAAACCGACTTTTCGGGCAAGAAAAGACCAGAAGACAAAGAGCAAACCGAGAAATCTGAGAAATCTGAGAAATCTGAGAAATCTGAGAAATCTGAGAAAACCGAGAAAACCGAGAAAACCGAGACACCCAAGAAAACCGAGACACCCGCACCGACTGATAAAAAGGCTACGAGTTCAGCCGGTGCGGTTGATTCAAAAAAAAACTAGGGCAGGAAAGCGAAAATCCCAGGGCCACCGGCTAAGAGGTGGCCTTGGAATTGGAGCGATCCTTAGGGCAAAACCGTAAAGCGTTGCAAAAACCTTGAAGGTTTATAACTGTTTCTAACTGAAATTATTTATCTGAAACCGTAAAGCGTTGCAAAAACCTTGAAGGTTTATAACTGTTTCTAACTGAAATTATTTATCTGAAAAACTATAGGCTGTTTTCTCCTTAAACCTTTTCCCTTCCCCCCTCCCCTTTCAAGGAACCTATCTTTATGCGTAACCACTATTGTGGACATCTGAATGAATCTTTAATAGATCAAAATGTCATTTTGTGCGGCTGGGTGAATCGTCGCCGCGATCATGGTGGCGTGATTTTTATCGATCTGCGTGATCGTGAAGGACTCGCTCAAGTGGTGTTTGAACCTGAAGCGGCTGAGATATTCGCTATGGCTGAACGGGTGCGTAATGAATATGTGTTACGCATTCAAGGAACCGTGCGTCATCGCCCAGAAGGCACTGTCAATCCAGAGTTAGCCACCGGACAAGTTGAAGTTGTCTGCCAGCACATTGAGATTTTAAATGCGGCCGAAACCCCACCATTTCAATTGGATGATAGCAATGTCAGTGAGGAAATCCGCTTACGCTATCGCTATATAGACTTGCGCCGCCCAGAAATGCAGGCCCGTCTTCAATTACGTGCCAAAATCATCACTTTATTGCGTCACTTTTTGGATGAACAGGGTTTTTTAGATATCGAAACGCCCATGCTGACCAAAGCTACCCCTGAAGGCGCGCGCGATTATTTAGTCCCAAGTCGTACCCATCCGGGTCAATTTTTTGCACTGCCGCAATCGCCGCAGTTGTTTAAACAATTGCTGATGATGTCGGGCATGGAACGCTACTATCAAGTGGTGCGTTGTTTTCGTGATGAAGATTTGCGGGCGGATAGGCAGCCAGAATTTACTCAACTGGATATTGAAATGTCCTTCATTGACGAAACTACCATTAAAAATGTGATGGAATCAATGATACGGCGGCTGTTTAAAGAAGTCCTCAATGAAGATTTGCCAAATCCCTTCCCAAGCATGAGCTATGAAGAATCCATGCGCCGCTTTGGTACGGACAAACCCGATTTGCGTATCCCTTTAGAACTCACTGATGTGAACGATTTGATGGCGGACGTTGAGTTTAATGTCTTTGCCAAACCGGCTAAGGATCCGGACGGGCGCGTTGCGGCCCTGTGTGTGCCCAATGGCAAGGCATTATCACGCAAACAAATTGACGACTACACGGGTTTTGTGGGCATTTATGGGGCCAAAGGTTTAGCCTATATCAAAGTTAATGATATTACCGCCGGGCGCAAAGGTTTGCAGTCCCCCATTTTGAAATTTTTGCCTGATCAAGCCATTGAAGGTATTTTAGAACGTACCAAAGCGGACACAGGTAGCCTCATTTTCTTTGGCGCGGATAAAGCCAAAATCGTCAATGAAGCGTTGGGCGCGTTACGATTAAAAATTGGTAACGATCTCAAACTGGTACAAAAAGGTTGGAAACCCTTGTGGGTGGTAGACTACCCAATGTTTGAATGGGACGAAAAGGAAAAACGTTGGGCTTCCTTACACCACCCTTTTACGGCCCCGAATGTGCCAGACATTGCCACCCTTGAAGCCAATCCGAAAACCTGTTTATCGCGGGCTTATGATATGGTATTAAATGGCAACGAAATTGGTGGTGGTTCTATCCGTATTCATCGCCCAGATATGCAATCTGCGGCTTTTCGTGTGTTGGGGATTGGTGAAGAAGAAGCGCAGGAAAAATTTGGCTTTTTGCTAGAGGCGCTCCAATATGGCTGTCCGCCACATGGTGGCATTGCTTTTGGTTTAGATCGGTTAGCGATGCTGATGAGTGGGGCAAGCTCCATTCGTGATGTAATTGCTTTCCCGAAAACGCAGACGGCGAGTTGTTTGCTGACTTCGGCACCTTCCACCGCGAGCCAAGCGCAATTGCGCGAGCTGCATATTCGGTTGCGGACTCAGGGAACACCAAGTACTTAAAGTTTTGAACAGGATGACACGGATTTTAAGATTAACAGGATTAAAACCCATAAGCTTCCTTTATTTGAGATAATTTCTGATTATAACGGATTCTGTTGATAATAAATTCAATATGACATTTCGTGATGCTATCGCTTTTTTGGCGATAGTATCACTTTTGCACTTTAAATCCTTAACAG
>QNER01000246.1 GCA_003646175.1 Candidatus Parabeggiatoa sp. nov. 1 | reverse complement strand
GTTCAAGAATAGTAACTACAAGGATTGTATATAATAAAGGATTTAATTGAAAAGGATTTAATTGAAATTGTCAATGGACCCATTTTGACATCAATCCGTCTTGATTAAATCCCTTCTTATATATAATCCCTGTAGTTATCCTGATGAATTTTATCAAAAATGCCTTTTAACATGACTTCAAACCAAACCATTAAGCATTATTCACGGGTAACAGGAGTCCAAGATTTATCTTGGAACTGTCCAAACTAAAGTTTGGACTCCTATTTACCGATAGAAGTGCAGGGTTAGCTCAATGTCTAAATTTTCAGCGGTTTGAGTATCAGCCCGACAATAACGAATAAAAACCGGCACTTGTACTTGGCCAGATTGTTCAATAGCAGAGGTAAAACTCAATCGTAGCGGTTTGGTTTCATAAACACGCAGAGGCCCAATTGGCCCTTCTTCACCGGTAAACGGAGATTTAGCCGTTATTTTAATTTTGGTCAGTGGTACCGCATGGGTGATAAGCATGAGATTGGCTTGCCACCTACCATTGACGATGGGACAATAGCTATTTTCCACCTTGAGTTCAATGATTTTTTCAGTGCTCAGCGGTACACCTTTGGTGACTGTGATGAAGGGAATTAAGACTTCTTCGGGCGATAAGCCACCGTGTGTTAGGGGTGTGTTTCCGCCAGTACGCACACGCTCTTTGGGAACCAAGTAACCACTGCTAGCATCTTTCACTTGCGGGAAAAATGCAAATTTATCAGGAATTTCATAAGGTTTTTGCTTGACTTTGACGGTTCTTTCGCCGATTTCACCTAAGTCAGTGGCGATAGCCTGTCGCTGCGCGATACTGGTAACACCATGATCTGCGGTAATGAGCACAACCAGTTCGCGATGCAATTGGGCTGCATCAATCATCCAATCCTTAATTTGGTTAACCAGTTGTTTGGCAATCGTTTTGATATCTTGACGGTGTTTTTTAAAGCTGGTGCAAGCGTGTAAACGTTCATCAATACGATTTTCAAAGTACACCAATAGTTTGGTGTCTGTATCCAAACTGTCTTTAAGTTCTACCCAGCTTTTGGCAATTTTAAGGGCATTGGGCGTATCTAAATAGTTGGCATAATGTTGTCGTAGCGCAGTTTCAGTATTGCTGGGCAGTTCGGCAACATTTTTTCCGGTTATCACGGCCATTTTTGCCACTTCAGTCAAGGTTGGAATAGGTGAAAAAAGTAATTGTTCATCAATGCAGACATTCTCACACTGTTTCAGTTTCGCGCAGACCAGATCGGTATTTAAGGCCCCCAAAGCATCTATCATGCATAACACGACTAAACGATTGGCTGCCAAATGTTGGGCTGTCACCGCCGAGACTCGCCGCCAGTCAGCATCGGAACGCATGATTCGGGCTTGTTGAGTGGTTAGCCAATGACTGAAACTTGAACTGATGAGTTCTGAAGGCTCTTGTTGACGCAAAAATTCGCGCCGCGCACAGTCCAGATATTGCCAACTCCAGAGCAATGCTTCTTCAACGGTGGCGGTTTCAGAAAGTGCTTCACAGGGCGCAAGATGTGCGTTTTCTTCAACTTGTTTAGCTAATACCGTCGCTTGGGTATCTGCTAACGCATACAAAGCGTCTGCTAATGCTTGACTGGCGAGCTTGGGATTTTCCGCGAGTAGTTCTGTCAACCGCGCTAACACAGTCGGCCACGCCACCACTATCAATTTCGCTAAAACATGCTCAGAACAACTATTGGCGATGACTTGCCTATTTAGGATTTCAAGCAGTTGAATCAATTGGGTAGGGACATCTTGGGCATTTGGTTCGGCAATCTCAATGGTGGGCAAACTGGTGAGCAATTGTTTGTCAAATTGACGCGCGGCTAATGGAAATTCAAGGATAGTCGGATGTTCCTGTACAACGCTACGCAAGGTTTCACGGATTTGTTCACAAGCTAATGCGTCAAGGGTGGTGGCGAGCGAGTTGGTTTTGCTTAAGGTTTGTATCAGTAATTGAATACAGTCGGGTTCTATTAGTTTCTGTAAACTTTGAATTAAGCGTGCTTGTATCGTTTCTAAACGTAGTAAGGTTGCAAACGCTGGTGGTAGTTCGCGCAAAACTTCATAAAACGCCGATAAATTTTCCGGCTGGAGTAGAACAGGATGGAGAAGTCCTAACACTTTGCCGGCACTGTTCTCAATTTCGCGTAAGTTATCAGGCAGCGGCGGACATTTGAGCAAATGTAGCGACATGATCAAGTCATTGGTTAACCAAGTCTGGGGCCTTTCTCCTAATCGATTAGCTAACTGCGAGGCGGGGTATAAATAGCGTACTTGCACACCTTGCATTCCTTCAAAGCTTTTAAAGCGTCGAAATAATGCCTGGCTAACGTGGATTCTGAAGGATGTGGCTGAAGATTTGAGCAAGTGTTGATGGATACGCGCACGAATACTTGCCACCTGTTTTGGATGGGTGACTCGTAAGGCTTCTTCTTCATATATCCCAAAAGAATCAACGATAAAAAGTACGCTCATGGTTTTTAAAAATAGGGTTAATTTAAAAAGGGTTAATTTAAAATTTTGAACAGAATTGAACTTATTTCCTGATTGACTACTCAGCCCTGAAAGGGCGCTTTATTAAAGCCCAGGGCAGCGCCCTGGGAACCTGCGCCCTCTCCACCTGATACCTGGGGCAACGCCCCTGTTTTGTTAAAACGGATACTATCCCTAAGAAGGGATAGCATCCGGCGTTAACTATTTATTTAACCGCAGTCATCTTGAAAACCATTTCTTCGGGCGGTAAACACCTTTTGGTTTTTTAAGGAGAGCATTAACATAGTCGTCTCTTTAGGGTTAACGACGGCCTCACTAACATTGTCATCGTCACCATTGACGCTGAATCATGCAAACCAATTTTTCTCCATGTTCAAGCGGTTGTACGTCATTATGTTTAAGTGGTTGTTTGTCATGGATTTTTCGCAACATGTCGGCTTGTTGTTGACTTTTCCTATATTCTTCAAGTAAATCAAGCCACTCTTGAAGTTCAATATATTGCGGTTCCTTGCCAGAACGCTCAGTAAAGATTATGATTATCCTCGTTTGATGTGCCGGAAATTCGTCGGCTGGATATTCAAGCCTCACAATATCGTTATCTCCAAAGATAGCTTTGATATCGTCGGAGGAGGCAGTAAGGATAAGTTGGTGCGTGTCTGTTGGTTGTGTTGGATTGTGTGGGTTAGCCATTGGGTGTGCCTTGGGGTGGTGAAAATTGTGTTCGCTTTATCAGTTTTTGCGCGCAAAAACATTAGGCGCGAATTGTGAATTGTGAATTGTGAATTGTGAATTGTGAAGTATTAATTTTAACGTTTTTCGTGATGCTATCGCTTGGTTTTGCGATAGTATCACTTTTTTTAATCACGGCTTCAACACTTTTTTGTCCTGTACATAGCTATCTTTTATAGAATTTTTTCAATGCTTTCATTTCAACAGGAACAGTTTTTGGGCTCAAATCACCTGATTTTCATTACCCCAGGTGTATCCTACAAGTAGTTTGTCTTGCTTGTTGGGCGTTCAAAAATTAGGGCAAAACCTTCAAGGTTTCTAAAACCTTGAAGGTTTATAACTGAACAGTCGGCACCAAATAAATCAAATCTTTGAGTTTTGGTAAACCTTGAAGGTTTTTTTTTGCCAAGGACAATTGTTGGGTATTCCCAAATTAACACTTGCGTAAAATTTATCAAGTTTGCATAATATCATTGCTTAAACTTGAATTCCATTATTGAGGAAAATATGACTATGGATGTTTTAGACAGGATCAAAGAGCAAGTTGAAAACAACCCGATTATGATTTACATGAAAGGTACGCCACAATTTCCGCAATGTGGTTTTTCTAGTCGTACCGTTCAAGCTTTACAAGAGTGCGCGGTAGAATTTTCTTACGTGAATGTGTTGGCAGATCCCGATATTCGGCAAAATTTGCCCCGCTATGCCAACTGGCCCACTTTTCCCCAGCTCTATGTCAATGGTGAATTGGTTGGTGGTTGTGACATTATTTTGGAGTTACATCAAAAAGGTGAGTTAAAACCGATGCTTGAACAGGCGGAGCCAGCACAAGAACAAAAAGCGGCCGAGTAGGTAATGGCTAATGGGCTCTTTGCCTCAGTTGGAGCGATGCAAAAACTTTTGCGCACTAGCCATAACGGATAGTATCCCTCGAAGGGATGCTATCCGTGTATTTATCTGAACATATATATCGTTTTTCCAAACCATAACGGATAGCATCCCTCGAAGGGATACTATCCGTCAAGTCTATAGTCAAAATGTAGGCCACCCAGGTCTTTTTCTTGCCCACCGTCTAAGCTTAAGGTGGGCAAAAAAAAACTTGCCCACCCTACATTTAAGGTAAGGTGAGCAAAAAAAAACTTGCCCACCCTACATTTAAGGTAAGGTGGGCTAATTAATCCGTTCACCATTAATCATTCATCATTCATCATTCACCATTCATCATTCACCTTCCCCTCATTTCACATAAAACATCACGGTCTGTGTGGCTAACGGTTTTTCAGAATTAGTCAGCCAAACTTTCGCCTGTGCAACGTGCGTTCCCCGTTTGAGAGGCCATGAAAACCGACGGATAGCAACAGGCGTTGTGCCTATCACTTCACCATCAATCAGCCAATCGACTGAGCCGGCTTCTAACGGAGTGTCCGACAATACCAATGCAAAGGCTTCATACTCGTCTGGAATACGCGGATCCATTGCCAGTTGCAAACCATGACTTGGCTGTCTTAAACGTAATGGCCTGTCAACACGATTAGCAGTCACAACGCTCGGCCCAGTGAGTGGTGGCTCTGTACCTTGGATAAACCATTCGACTCGGCTAGGACAGTCCTGCGTGGCGCGTTGCCCGGTGGTGCGGCAAATCTCCACCTTGACTAATTGGGGACTCAGGTATAACGGTTGTGTCTCTTCATAACGGTTTAGTTCAGCAAATATCGCTCGCAAAACTAAGGCCGGGCCTGATGCACCGGATACATGGGACATGGGTTGTTGGTTTAAATTGCCTAACCATACGCCGACAGTGTAACGATGATTAAAACCGACTGCCCAAGCGTCTCTATAATCGCTAGACGTGCCGGTTTTGACGGCCGTTTGAACTGGGAAACGCAATAAAGCACTGCGCCCAAATTCATGGCTGCGTGCATCCGAATCGGACAAAATGTCCGCAATGATAGAACTGATTTCTTGACTGAATATCGATAATAACGAAGGCTGTGGGGCATTGCGTAAGACTTTCAGCGGACGAAATGTGCCTTGATTGGCTAAGGTTGCGTAAGCTCGCACCAACTCTAACAGCGTCACGCCACCGTTGCCCAAGGCTAAGCCGTCACCGTAATAATCAGGATGGGCGGTTAAACTTGTCAGACCTAATCGGCGTAAACGCTGCAAAAACTGATCAGCACCAACAGATTGGATCGTGTGAATAGCAGGGATATTCAACGAGTTACCTAATGCTTCGCGCAGACGCAGTGGCCCATAATTATGACGGCTGTAATTGCGTATCTGGTGCATACCGGTGCCTACCGCTTCAGTGAGCGGTGCATCATCAATCAAAGTGGCTGCTGTCCAACCTTTTTCTAACGCCAATGCATATAAAAAGGGTTTAAGCGTTGAGCCGGGTTGGCGCGGCGTGATCACAGCATCGATCAGGCTTCCCGGTTTTTCCAGCGACGGCGGGCCGACATTCACCCAAGCCAAGACTTCATTGGTTTGGTGATCCACAACCAGCACCGCGCCATGATTGACGTTTTTGCTTCGCAAATCATGCACACGCTGATTAAGTATCTCTTGGGCCGCGCGTTGAATGCCAGCATCAAGGGTGGTATGCAAGCGTCCCATGGTTTGCAATTGTTGGGCCGACTGCGAAGTGTAAATATAATTAGCAAAATGGGTGGCTTGTATCGGTAAATGGGAATCGTGCAAATGTAGCGGTGCTGTTAGCAGGTTTTGATAGTTAGCTTCTGTCATCGCGCCTAACTCTAATAAACGTTTGGCAAGACGAGCAATGGGTGCTTCAATCTCGGTGGTGCCTTTGCGTAAATCCAAACGTCCGGGCGCACGGACTAACACCGCTAAGGCCATCATTTCCTTGATATTTAAGGTCTCTAAATCGCGATCAAAATAATGACGCGCCGCTTGTACCACGCCCCGCCGCTGACTGGCATAAGGCACTTGGTTGAGATAAAACTCCAAAATGTCAGCTTTGGAAAAACGCTTTTCCAGTCGTGTCGCTTCAAAGCCTTCTAGCCAGCGTGACCAAAAAGTTCTTCGGCGCGGATAAATTATACGCACGGTTTGTTCAGTCATTGTGCTAGCACCGCGCACCACCCGTAAGGCCATGATATTTTGGAGCATGGCATGCCACCGCGCTCGCCAATCGGGCCCGTTATGTTCAAAAAAACGTTTATCTTCCGCGAAGATAAAAATCTGCTGCAAGGTTTCGGGAATTTCATGCAGCGGGACATAATCGTGAATATTCCAGTGATTTTGATACGTGATGGTGAGCGGTGTGGCGTGGCGATCCAGCACCTGTGCTTTACGCACACTGGCATCAAAAACCGATAATGTTTCGGGTGGCGGTACTAAATCCGCAACGGTTTTCCAAACCAGTACCCCAGTTAATAACAGGAGAGTGATAAGACTTCTCCAAATAAATTTACGCATGATTGGCTCTTTCGTCATTTTTGAATAACTACAATGATTGCTTATAATAACTACAATGATTGCTTATAATAACTACAAGGATTGCTTATAATAAAGGATTAAAACTTTGGCATAACCATGATCTAATTCCTAATATAACTACAAGGATGGCTTAGCTTATAATAACGGATAAACCCAAACGTCACTTTGATATAATCCGCATCGATTAAATAATCCTTGTAGTTGCTTATGAAGGGATTAAAATCAAAACGGCTAACTACAAGGATTGCTTATAATAAAGGATTAAAACTTTGGCATAACCATGATCTAATCCCTAAGATAACTACCAGGATTGCTTATAATAAAGGATAAATCCAAACGTCACTTTGATCTAATCCTTTCTTATAAATAATCCTTGTAGTTGCTTATGAAGGAATTAAAATCAAAACGGCTAACTACCAGGATTGCTTATAATAAAGGATTAAAACTTTGGCATAACTATGATCTGATCCCTAATATAACTACCAGGATTGCTTATAATAAAGGATAAATCCAAACGTCACTTTGATCTAATCCTTTCTTATAAATAATCCTTGTAGTTATTAATGCCGAATAACGAATGACATTTTTTTTGCTAATTTCAAGTAGTCTGGATCTGGAGCGAGTTTGCACTCGCCCCTTTCTCCTTGAAGCGATCACCTTTCCATTAAAAGCCTAACGCTAATCCAGTTGTTCGTCTTGGATCCGCTACACCATAGTAAATGCCCCTTTCTTGATCAATCCGGATACTTGAAGCGGCACCCATCGGTTTTTTCACCACAATCTTGTGCCCCATCTCCGTTAAGCATTTCCGAGTTTCCAAGCTTAACCCATCTTCAATTCTCAATTCATCCGGCAACCATTGATGGTGAATTCTGGCTGCATTAATGGCTTCATGAATAGGCAGCTGATGATCAATCACATTCATAATCACTTGCAACGTCGTGGTAATGATTCTTGAGCCACCCGGGCTGCCTGTTATCAAAAAGGCTTTACCCTTTTTAAGCACAATCATCGGCGACATAGAACTCAGCATCCGCTTGTTTGGTTCAATGGCGTTAGCAGCACCGCCAATCAGTCCATAAGCATTGGGCACCCCCGGTTTCGCGCTAAAATCATCCATTTCATTATTGAGCAAAAAACCCGCCCCCGGCACGACTATTCCAGAACCAAAGCTAAAATTGAGAGTATAAGTGTTAGAAACAGCATAGCCTTGTTTATCCACCACCGAATAGTGCGTGGTTTCATCACTTTCATAACCGGGTGGCGTGCCCGGTAAAATGTCCAGACTGGTACTGGCTTTGAAGGGATCAATTTGCGCCCTTAACTGGGCGGCGTATTTTTTAGAAGTCAGCCCCTTGATTGGCACATTCACAAAATCAGGATCGCCTAAATATTCGGAACGATCCGCATAAGCCCGCTTCATGGTTTCACTCATCAAATGAATAGTTGCCGCTGAATTATGCCCCAAAGAGGCAATATCATCTTTTTCCAGCATATTCAGGATTTGAACAATGTGAACACCGCCAGAACTGGGCGGAGACATTGAGTAGATATCATAACCGCGATAAGTGCCATGCACTGGCTGACGTATAACCGGTTGATAATTGGCTAAATCGCTTTTGCGGATTAAGCCACCGTGCGTAGCCATTTCTTTAACGATGAGTTTCGCAATGTCACCTCGATAAAAAGCATCAATGCCTTGTTTGGCAATCGCTTTTAACGTGTTTGCTAAATCCTGTTGGACAAAGACATCGCCGGCTTCATAAAAACAGCCATTGGGTTTAAAAAAAATCGCCTGACTGGCTGGGCGCTGTTTTAAACCTGCGAACTTTTTGATGTCGCGGCTAAAACCAGGCGAAACCACAAATCCTTTTTCAGCCAACTTAATAGCCGGCGCGAGTGCTTGTGCCAATGACAATGTGCCATATTGTTCCAAAGCCAACGCTAAACCGGCAACTGTGCCCGGCACGCCTGCCGATAAATGACTGAATCGACTTAACTTTTTATCGACACGCATCTGTTTATCAAGAAACATCGTTTTATGTGCCAGCGCGGGTGCTGTTTCCCGATAATCAATGGCGATGACTTGCGTCGTTTTGGGAGAATAAATCAGCATAAATCCCCCACCGCCAATATTGCCAGCACGAGGATAAGTCACTGCCATCACAAAACCAATGGTAACCGCAGCATCAATTGCATTACCGCCCTGCTTTAAGACTTCAACGCCTACTTGGGTGGCAATGGCTTCATTGGTAACCACCATGCCATTTTTGGCTTCAACCGAGGCTTCAACCGGCGAAAAACGCGCTTGGTTGAGAATGGGGGGTTGGGCTGCAACCAGCGACACAAGCCCAAACCAATCAAAGAAAATGAGTACCACGAATGACAAATATAAACGAATGATAGGGGTTACACGCATAAAATATCCTCATTTGTTTGGTAATAAGTAACTTGACAATGTCATATTATCGAAATACAAGACGAATTTTGTACAAAAAAACTTGGTTCTAATTGAAATCTATGTACAGGACAAAAATGTGTTCAAGTCGTGATGCTATCGCTTTTTTTGGCGATAGTCTCACTCAAAAAATCTCGTGATGCTATAGCTTTTTTTGGCGATATAGATGTGAACAATAATTAATTTCACCATTCAAAGTTAAACGGATACTATCCCCAAAAAAGGGATAGCATCCGTTACTCAAAAAATTTATAGCATCACTGAACACTT
>QNER01000245.1 GCA_003646175.1 Candidatus Parabeggiatoa sp. nov. 1 | reverse complement strand
CCTTCGGTTTAGCTCATAGTGCCCTTTATATTTTTTTCCAAGTCCCTTAAGGAATTATTCGCACCGATAGATAGCGGCCACTTTTCTAATCTGTGGATGGAGAATGAATCACAAGACTTATGGGTGAATTTGGTTTCTTTATCCGGCAATGAAGGGTATCCGTTGTACTAGACTTTTGGTGGAATGGAAACTTTCAGAAACTTGTGTATAACGATGTGAGCTTGTCGAAGGGCGCGCAAAAACTTCTATAGTTTTTCAGAAAAATAATTTCCAAAAGAGGGCAGATAAGCTATGCCTTTACTAAGCTTAAGGTGGGCAAAAAAAAACTTGCGACATAAATATCATTAAAGTCAAAATGTAGCCCACTAAGCTTAAGGTGGGCAAAAAAAAGACTTTGCCCACCCTACGTAAATATAATTAAAATCAAATGCTTAAATATTTTTGTATTTTGATGAAGGTGAAACCTGGGGGGAACGAAATTATTTATCTGAACATCTATATAACGAACACAATTCTAATCGATCCAATTCACAATTTTCACCACCCCAAGTAATAGGTAATAGGCAATAGGTAATGGTAACTGGTGAAAATAACGCGCCCACTTCATCCTATTAAAATTCAAACACTTATCAAAGCATTAAAGCCACAACATGAAGGCATCCCAAAATCCATATAACTAGGAAATCACGTTTCGGGGTTCAATGGTTTCAGAAATAACAATGAGTTAACCATGAGTTAACCCAACCTACTGAGCCACTTTTTCCAAAATTATCAATTCATCTTCCTTGCGATATCCAAGAAACTCATTGTGGATCGATTTCAGGGGCTGGAATAAGTACCGAAGCACAAATTTTCAGGCATTTTGTGCCCACCAAGGTCCGTATCGATCCCACCGAGAAGGTGGGCAACAAAAAGACGTTACTCGGTGGGCAAAAATTCATAATACCTGAAAATTTATGGTTCAGTGACTCCTCAAACTTTAAGGAAATGGGAAAATCAAGGCCAATTATTACCGGATAGAAAAACAACAGGGGGAACGAGATACTACAACTTGGAGCGGTTGTTAGGCTGGAATTCTGAAACCAATTTGGATTTAAGTATTGGTTATGCGAGAGTTTCAAGCTGCTCACAAAAAGAGGATTTGAAAAGACAAGCGGAAATGTTATCTCTCTTTTGTACCAAAAACGGATGGAAACATGAAATTATTACTGACTTAGGTTCAGGGATGAATTACAACAAAAATGGTCTTCGTAGATTATTAGACTTCATTTTGGAAAGTAAAATAAAAAGATGGGTTCTAACGCAGAAAGATAGATTATTACATTTTGGCTCTGAATTGGTTTTTACTTTATGTGAAGCGCGACACATAGAAGTTGTGATTATTAACCAAAGTGAAAATTTATCTTTTTTCGAGCCATTGGCACAAGACGTTTTAGAAATTATTACCGTTTTTTCAACCAAATTATATGGCAGTCGAAGTCACAAAAACGAACAACTCATTGAAATGGCTAAATCATTAACGGGTCAAACTCATGATCCGAAAAACCAAAAAATCTAAACAGGGTAATCGTTACGAGGTACCCATCTGCACTTATCAAACTCGTTTGAAGAACCATGCAGATGCGGTTTTGGAAGCCTTGGATGATTGTGCGGTCTACTTTTGTCTCGAAAATAGAACGTAAACTCTTTGCCCAAAGTCAAAAGGTGAACACGTTTAAGGGAAAGGTAAATCGGTGGGCAATACCAAGGAAATCTCTGGTTATCACGGATTTGGGGGGGGGAGACTGTTTGAGTTTATATGGGTTTTTAGGCCTTCAAAAATGTTGGGGGCAACCATATTCGAGGCAAAAGTTTTTCTAGTAAACGGATTCCGAGAAAGGATTGCCCCTACATGCCCATTTTCTATGGTAGGGGCAATCCCCCGCGCAAGCCCTTGTCGGGATAAATGAAGGGTGCCGGTTTTTAGGTTGAGTCTGGGGTGGTGAAAATGGTGAATGATGAATGATGAATGATGAATGATGAATAAAAAGCATATAAGTAACTTATTGTTTTTGATACCTTTAAACGGATGGAATAAAAATGGGATCAAGTTTTAATACCAAATGGAACCTCATTTTCACCACCCCAGGTTGAGTCCGCCAAAAAACACATCCAAAATACGATGTCAAAACTCACGTAAACCTTTGAAATTATTACAGCCCCCCAAATCCGTTACAATCAGAATTTATTAACGGTTAGGGCTGTTTGTAGGGTAGCGATGCTCAAAATCTCCACCTTAACGAACATGGCTCCTTAGCACTGCGGCTAAGGAGCCCGGCGTTCAGACGTTTAACCGCACCGGTTGCAAAAATCCCCGAAACAACCACACAGCCGGTTTTGGTTGCGGCACTACATAATGAATCAATTACTAACCAAATCGAGGCCACAGTTTTTTAAGCATAAAAACTGTGACCTCGAAACCAAATTACCAAAAAAAGGTAGGCTAAATCGTAGCCTACCCCTTGATGGTAAGAAGGTTAATGCTTAAATGTATAAACTGACATCAGCATCACCAGCAAAATCAAAAAAAGTCGTCGCACCTGCATACTCTATCCCATCAATAAAATCACTTTTATTGAAATCAAACAATTGCACTGTCATTTCACAAGCAACCATTTTAACCTCAGCTTCCAAGCACAAGTCGCGCAACTCTTCAACACTGGCAACCCCCTTTTTCTTCATTTTCGCCTTCATCATGGTTGACATCATAGCCTGCATGCCGGGCATGGTTTGCATAATGACTGGAACCGGCAAAGGCATAGGCATAGCAGGATTGCCCAGTGATGTGACTTGCAAATTAAGCTTTTTCTTCAGCAAGACGAGACCATAAAAGGTAAAAAAGATTTGCGTCTCATAACCCAAGGCCGCTGCGGTTGATGCCAGAATAAAAGGCGGATAGGCCCAATCAAGAGAGCCTTTGGTTGCAATTATCGCCAGTTTCTTTTCATCCATAACGATTCCCCTTTAGTTCAGTGGGTTATTTTTTCTTGAGCCGGAACAGGTATTTGCCACCTTCTTCTGACGAGTCCAACAACTCGTTGCCTGTCTGTTTGGCAAAGGACTCAAAGTCCTTGACCGAGCCGGGGTCAGTTGCAGTGATCCGCAGGACTTGACCACTTTCCATCCCATTAAGCGTTTTTTTCGCCCGCAGAATGGGCAAAGGGCAATTGAGACCACTGGCATCAAGTTCTTGATCAAAATCAGCCATATTTTTCTCCTTTGATAAAGTGTGGGTTAAAAAACTGGGATCAAATTTTTAGTAATAAAGACTATTTTTATATACTAATATGGTTTTTTTAGCAAGACGTTTTTGAAAGAAAAAAGGGATAAGGAAACCAGAAATAAAAATCCAGAAGCCCCACCCTTTGCAAACTTAACTTATCTTTACCCATAAGTTGTTGTTCCTGAAAATGATAGAGTTGTCCAAAAATAAGGCCTTTATAACTTTAAATGATTGTTTTTATTTGGTTAAAATTTATTGATGGACAATATGACTTGTGAATTTATTTGTTTTAGAATTATGAACGAAGACACCATTTTCAAATAACCCATTGTTTTAATTCACAATTCACACAAACCTAATTGTGGGTAAAGATGAGTTGCAAAAAGGGAAATATCGTATAGGTTTTGGAGTATTAAAGTATACCCATAATTTATATATAATGAGCTTCTTGCAAAACTCTTTTTCAGGCAAAAGAAAAACGTTCCCCAGGTTTTACAAGAGGCTCTAATATTTATTTTTTCCAAGTTCCAAAACCCAATTGCGATTTTTGTGCACAAATTTTAGGCGCGATCCAATCTACGCAAAAGTTTTTTTGGCCCAAAAAACTTGACTTGAATTGCGAACCCAATTCCCAACATTTAAATATATTATGAATTTTCTACCTATTTTTTTAAACATCCGCGATCAAGCCTGTTTAGTTGTCGGGGGTGGCGCAATAGCCACTCGTAAAGTCGAATTGCTGTTACGAGCGAATGCCTTCGTGACTGTCGTTGCGCCACAATTAACTGAGCAACTGACTCAGTGGGTTAGTGAAAAACGCATTACTCACCGCGCCGATAATTTTGCCCCAACAGATTTACAGCACTGTCGCTTAGTGATAGCGGCTACCAATGATAAAACCGTTAATGAACAAGTATCAATGTTAGCACAAGCGCAAGGTACACCGGTCAACGTGGTAGATCAACCACAATTATGTAGTTTTATTATGCCATCCATCATTGATCGTTCCCCGATACAAATTGCCGTGTCCACGGGCGGCGCGTCACCGGTGTTAGCGCGGCTATTACGCGCCCGCTTAGAAAGCATGATTCCAGCTGCCTACGGAAAATTAGCCACATTTGTCGCCGGTTTCCGTGACAAAGTCAAACAACGTTTATCCTCCAATGAACGTCGCGGCTTTTGGGAAACAGTTTTACAGGGTCCGATTGCTGAAATGTTATTGTCGGGACACACAAGCGAAGCGACCAAAGCTTTGGAAGACTTAATTGAGAAAACGGCCGCCTCTGTTGAAAAAACTGGCGAAGTGTACCTCGTTGGTGACGGGCCCGGCGATCCTGATTTGTTGACTTTTCGCGCTTTGCGTTTGATGCAACAAGCCGATGTTGTCCTCTATGACCGTTTAGTGTCACCGGACGTATTAGATTTAGTCAGGCGCGACGCAGAACTCATTTTTGTTGGTAAAGAACCGACAGTTCATCCTGTCCCCCAAGAAAAAATTAATCAATTACTTATCCGTTTAGCCAAAGAAGGCAGACGAGTATTGCGCTTAAAGGGCGGCGATCCATTTATGTTTGGGCGAGGTGGCGAAGAAATAGAAACCTTAATGGACGAAGGGATTCCTTTCCAAGTTGTGCCCGGGATTACCGCAGCCACTGGGACTTCCGCCTACGCCGGCATTCCCCTCACACATCGCGATTATGCACAATCCTGTATTTTCGTTACCGGGCATCTTAAGAATGATAGCACAAACTTGAATTGGAACGTGCTGGCTCAACCACACCAAACCGTCGTGATTTACATGGGTTTACGCTCACTAGCCGTTATTGCTCGTGAATTGATACAACATGGGATGCCAGCGGAAAAACCCGCAGCCCTTGTCCAAAAAGCGACAACTGCTGATCAGCGTGTCTTAGTTGGGACTTTAGAAACGCTACCGGGCATAGTCGAAGCAGCGGATATTAAATTATCCAGCATTATTATTATTGGTGATGTTGTCAAACTGCATAACAAACTGGCCTGGTTTACGCCGCTATCGCAAAGGTGAAAGGTGAAAAAGGCAATTTGTGGTTTCGGGAATTCTGCTTTGATCATCATTTCAGCCACACTTGCCTGTTTGCAACTTGCGAATTGACGTTTAGTGACCATGGCACCCGCAACGAATTGCCATCTCATTGATAACGTTATGAAAGGTTCCGGGCGGGCAGGCAAAAGTGTCAATTGTACCCCGCCAAGTACGGCCATAGACAGCCGAAACCACCACAAATTTTGGCTAAAAACGCCCTTAGACGGTAAACCAGTCAAAGCTTGGAGTCTTCGATTTTTCTGAAAGGAAAGGTATATAGTTTGTAAGAATAATCATTTCAGTTACAAACCTTCAAGGTTTCGGAAACCTTGAAGGTTTTGCCCTGAACGTCTATAGCATCCAGAAAAATTTTGTCCATGGTAAAAAACCGAGAGAGGTTTGCCAAACCTCTCTTGGTTTAGAACAGAATTTTTCTGGGCTGCCATACTTCGTTCCTTTGAAAAAGGTGAAAATGAAAAAAGGGGTTAAGTTTAATGGTGCGCACGATAGGAATTAAGTTCCAGGTTCCAGGTTCCAGGGGCGTTGCCCCTGGCTTTAATAATAAATACGCCCCGTTGGGGCTAAGTTTTAAAGCCCCTTTGGTGCACAATGCCCTAGGCTATCGTGCGTGCCATTAGGGTTAAGTTAGTTCTACTTTGTCACATTACAAGCTAAGTGATTGATTTTATTGAATTCACTGATTTTTGATGATTTATTAATTATAAATCAATAAGTTACGTTAAATATGACCAAGTAGAATTAGTTTGACGACTGAGTTTTATTAAGGTTACTTAATAAAACCTGGAAAACTTTTAAAAATCTCAACCCCAAAGGGGTTGAACGTGAATAGCCCCAGGTGAAACCTGGGGAACATTTAAGAGTTTTGCAAGAGGCTCTGTTGATAACCAAAAAAATTTATTGAGCCTTGCTCAAAATGACATCCCTTCATATTCCAGATACTTGTCGTTTAAGCACTCATTATTAAATTAATAATTATCAATTCCGCAGTCGCCAAGTGGGCTGATTTTTGTTGCGAGCAACCACTGACGAGCATCTTCAGCGTCGCGTTCAAACCAAGCTCGGCTGGAGCCTAAGCGAAAACTATATCCCCAAGTGTCCATATCCGCCCATAAACGTTCCCTCCCAACGCCCTGCAAAAAATCGGCTAACAAAATTTGTAAATAACACACCCCGTTCTCTTCATCATAATCCCCCTCAGCGTCAGTATGCAAAAGTATGCGCCGTTGCATGTCCATACAAACATAGTGGCCTATTTCATGCAACACTGAATGTATGGGCGTGTCAGGGCGCACATACACCGTCTTGTAGGTTAATCCCGCTTCTGGTTCGCCCCAAAAGCTGCCGGGGATGGGACTATCCTTATCGACTTGTACAATTGTCAAGCCAAAGCGTGATAACAATGTTTGCAAAGGTTTTAGAGACAACTGGGCACAAGTCATTACAGTGTCAGGGGCAAGCGATTGCCCAGTTTCCAATGTCGTTTTTGGGTGCGATGGAGTCACCATTTTTTCTATAAAGCCTTAATTTATTAATAGAATTTTCGTAACGACTCAGCCCCAACGGGGCGAATTATTATAGCCTGGGGTAACGCCCCAGGTGTAGGCGTTTATGATTTAAAGCCCTGAAAGGGCATTAAAATGGGTTCCCAGGGCGCTGCCCTGGGCTTTAATAAAGCGCCCTTTCAGGGCTGAGTCGTTATGAATTTTCATGGTTTCCAATAGCTTGGAAAGTCCAAACTAAAATTTAGACGCCTATACTTGAACTCCTATATTTTGTCCACAGCGTTCTCCCAGAAACCTATAATGAGGATTAAACCATGAAAAAACGAGAATTATTTGTCATTTTCTTCACATTGATTGTGATGCATCAAAATACACTCAGCATCACACCAACAGAAATCGAATTATGCCACAAAGCGGCTGAACAAGGTGATATTGCCGCGCAATTTCAGTTAGGCACAGCCTATTACACTGGGCAAGGTGTACTTCAAGACTATCAAGAGGCGGTGAAATGGTATCGCAAAGTCGCTGAAAAAGGCGTGGCTGCAGCCCAACACAACTTAGGCGTAGCGTATAGTCGGGGGGAAGGTGTACCTCAAGATGACAAAAAAGCGGCCGGCTGGTACCAAAAAGCGGCAAGCCAAAGGGATAGCCATGCTCAAAATAATTTAGGCAATCTGTATCGAACAGGGAAGGGCGTACCTCAAGATGACGAACAAGCCTTCAAATGGTACCAAAAAGCGGCTGAACAAGGATATGCTGTCGCTCAATATAACTTGGGGGTAGCCTACAGCCGAGGTGAAGGTATTTTCCAAGATGAACCTGAAGCAATCAAATGGTATCGCAAAGCCGCAGCCCAAGGACATGCTGAAGCCATCAGCAAATTGACTTTTCTCAAAGAACCACTGCCCAAAGTAATCGAAAGCTACCCCACCACTGAGCAGGCTGAACCCATCGTTCACAATCAATCTGTGTTAACGGAACCGCCTGAGATTTTTCCAATAGCAGAGGAACGCTTTACCACGGAATATGAAGCACCGGCTGTTCAGTTGACAGAACCTCCAGAAGCTTTATACGTCGATAAAATCAAGCTTGCGCTTAAGAAATACCGGATTTCGCTACATTATGCACGTCATGAAGACGAATTCTTTGTCTATCAACTGGCGACTTTTCTGGAAGAAACCGGCTATACCGTCGATCACATAGGTAAACTCGGCTGGAAAATTTATAAACAACGATGGGATATTCGTTACTATTACAACCGAAACGCAGCTGAGGACTTAAAAGAATATCTCATGGAGTTCATGCTAACGGTTGACGGAGGCGATGAGATTAACATTCGGGTTAGAGACTTCAGCTTTATGCTAAAAGGCTCAAGGACAATCAGAAAAGGCAGAATCGAAGTCTGGATACTCAATCCAGTCTCAGCACCGATGTTGATAAAGTAATCAGGCACTTAGAGTACAACGGATTGACGGATATTACGGATTTTTTATGGGGCTTATTGATGGCCTTTCAATCCGTCAATCCGTTGTACTTGTTGCATCAATCCGAACAATCAGGAAAGAAGCTGTACTTTCATAGACACACAACCTGAATCTTGGGGCGACAATCTAACCCGTTGCCAACCAAAGAACCAGAAAAAAACTATAATGTACAAACAATGAACATTCTTTTTGTAGAAAATCATCAAATATTTGCGAAATTCGTCACCGGCAAATTTCTAAACCAGCACCAAGTCACTATTGTTCCCAAAATAAGCGACGCTTGGGCTATTCTTTCCAAAGAGCAAACTGAAATTGATATAGTGCTGGTGGATTTTGATCTTGATGATGGCAAAGGCGATAAATTGATTGAAAACATAAAAGCGCATCATCTCAATGTAAAAATGGTGGCGGTTTCATCACATAACAACGGTAATATGGCTTTGCAGAAAGCGGGGGCCGATGCCATTTGTGGTAAGCATTGGGGCTGTGATTGAGCAATTGTTGCAAACGAATGAGTACAACGAATCCCAGAAATCAACGAATCAGTACAACGAATCCCAGAAATCAACGAATAAAACACAATATGACACATAAAATCAAATTTTCAGTGACACGCCCTTTTGGTGATAGGATTCACTACATCACGGCAGAAGATATTACAGTGGTGCTGAGTCGGATCCCAGAAGAATTATGGCATCGTCTTCGAGAGGTACACTTTAATGATCAGAGCCGGGGAGTAAACCGTCTGGGTTATGTCAATCAGGGACGCAAAGAAATCACCCTTTGTGCCCTCCCACCGCGAATCAGATTAAAGGACAATCGCCAGGGACTTATGGTGCAAAACGCGGCAGTCAATGGCCTCATCTCGCGGTTCGCCGCTTCATGCTCTATGGTACTTTCCTTCACGAACTGGGTCATCTTCAAGTCATTAATGAAGACCAAAAAACGGCGCGTCGGAAATTTGCAATGGATAGCCTTGCTCATGACTTCGCGGTTCGGTGGCGTAAAGCATTATGGTCAAAGCACTTTTCTCATCATGATCCTGTGCATAATAGGCCTTCTGAAGAAGAATTTGCGTTGTTAAATGACGATAGCTTATAAGAGGTAGCCCATGCCTAACAATGCGTTAATGCTTGAACATCCCCT
>QNER01000244.1 GCA_003646175.1 Candidatus Parabeggiatoa sp. nov. 1 | reverse complement strand
GTGGGGAAACAATCCAGTTGATTGTTTGCCCAGAAAAATTAGTGCCCCACAAAGTAGCGGTCACAAATTCTCCAAAGTTATCCCACAAGACTTTTGAAATGTTTACCACTGCCCTTTGGGGTAAACTTTACCGTAACTGCTCAGCCCTTTCTGGGCGCTTTATTAAAGCCCAGGGCTGCGCCCTTTTCACCTTTTGAAATGTTTACCACTACCCTTGGGGCGCTACCAAATTTGGTTCTCAAAAAAGCGTTTATCAGTTTAACAAACCTTAAGTGTTTGATCACTATTAAGGCAACTCCAAAAGTTTAATATACCACCCATGGGACAACCACAAAGGATTGCCTTTGGTATATTATTATTTGGGAGCTACCTAACCATGTGCTGGCACCGAAGTTTCGGTCGGCATGACCGTGTAATTATCAATGATCTCGGTACCTCGAACAACTTCATGCTTCGCACCCGTATAATTAACAACACTGACTCCCATATAATGGTTATCAACCGTCAGAGTCAAGTCACCATTGGCCGTGACTGCCAACTCGGGACTATAGTTGTCCGACGTGCTTGGCTTAAAACTGATAAAAGCATTTCCCTGTGCATCCACTGTGAATTTAAACTGACCAGTCGTCTCGACTAAAGGCAGCATAGCTGAGTAAGTCGTGAATGCGATACAATGATGGGTAAAGGAACCAAACATTTCCCTAACCAAATGTGCATAGACCCCCTCTCGCAAATCACCGTCATCAGAATATTTACAACGCACCGCAAATTGTAAATCCCCTTCAGCAACCGGGTTTGCTATCACAAAGTCAATACGTTTAGACCCAGAGGCCATATAAAAGGGAACACGAGTGGCCCCATAATAAACGCCTTCATCTTCAACGTCATCATGGAAATTAAGATTTTTCCCGGAGATGCGTATAGGGGAGCCCTTGCGATGGAAATTTGAGAGGCCGGTGACCTTATCAATAATACTAATAACTTGCGGAGCCTTTCCGGGTATAGCAACCTTAGAAAACTCGGCCTTTTCCAAAACCTCATTATCAAAACCCGTATCCGGACGAATATTCACTTGCAAATTCGCCGTCTTATGAGTGACCACGGCATCAGGCGTTTCAAAACGCCCACGTAAACTCACAGATAACGTCATTAATTGCCCAAAGGCAACTGTATCGCCTTTTGATAAATTGCTAATTAATTGTTCTTCTGTCGCTTGCATCACCGCATTAATGATCGCAGGCGATAACCCGGTGCGCTCATGTATTTCTGCAACAACTTCTTCAAATTCTACATCACGTCCTTTAATAACCCGCGCCACATAACCCCCTGCGGGTAAGGTATTCGCAACCATTCCATAATCCATACTGATATCCTCCAAGTTATAAATAGGGAAGCTATACGACTGTAGGCACTGGGGTCGTTGAGTGGGATTGCTTCAAATTCAAAGGCTTGCGCGGGGGATTGCCCCTACATAATCTCTGCTTGTAGGGGCAATCCTTTATGGTTGCCCTTATGTCATCTCTTGATTTGAACCAATCCCATTCAATGACACAGGGGCGCATTCCCATTTTCACGGACATAGTACAACGGATACTCGAAATAAACGGATAGGGCTGCACCGTTCGTTCATAATTCTCCAATTCATTCTCTAAAATATATATTCTTCAAAATGTCCTTTCGCATCTTTAGTTTAACCGCGGCAATTGGAAACCGTGAAAAATCATAACATCAAATCACAAAACGAGTAAGTGAACCTTATCCTTATCCGGTAATGAAGAGTATCCGTTGTCTATGTACAGGACAAAAATTATAACCAATTGATTTTATAAGTGTTCCGTGATGCTATCGCTTCTTTTTTTGAACGTCGAACTCGGCTTTGGAATTGACAGTCTTTATGGGTTGTGTGCAAAACTTAACGTCAAAAATAGACTTATCCAAAACAAATAGTTAAATTCATAAAACCCTTATTTTCGGACAACTCTATGATTAAATTTTTTGAGTGATACGTTCAAAAAAAAAAGCGATAGCATCACGACTTGAACACGTTTTTGTCCTGTACATAGAGCAGTTGTACTCAAGAGCGGAAATTGCTGTGATAATGACCCTTTTTTTGGGAATGCGCCCTAACCCCAGTGCCCGACGGTATATATAATATATAATAGCAAAAAGAATGCCAATGAGATTTTTTCACCTGTGCGGTTAAACCTAAAAACGACTACATAATGCGTTAATATTTCTCCTAAAGTCGTAATGACACGCATGCATCGTTCAGGCTGGCATAAAAAAACCTTCAAGGTTTGCCATCGCGCAGAAAATAAAATAATTTATCCCGACTATTGGCATTCTCAATAACAACCAATTATACTATTTAGCCCTCGCGTCTGTCGGCTGAAAAAAGCCTTCAAGGTTTGGCTGGCCTCGAAAGTCAGTGCTCAGTGCTGGATTTTTTTGAGCATTTAAATATTAAGGTCTTTGGCATCTATTATTGATGTGGTGGTTTTGGGCAGGGGGGCGGTTGAATTGTTGGTGCATGTTTGTAGTGGTTGGTGATGTGTGTCAAAAAAAACGATTGATAAAAAGTTAATAGCATGGTGCTTCGATATGATATAGTCGGTGCTCAAAAAAAAATCAATGGGGTAGAACTCAATCAAAGGTTGACTTCGATCTGATTATGAAAATGTAATTTATATCCTTAATTTTAATTAGTGATCGTTGCTGCGTTTCATAGCAATTACCTGTTGGAGTTCCTATCGGAACGAAAACCTACTGGTGCTAGAATACTAAACATGAAATTTGAATGGGATACCAATAAAGAAAAAAGAAATATACAAAAACATGGGGTGACATTTGAGCAGGCTTCATATGTGTTTGCCGATCCATTTGCATTAAATGAATACGATAATGAACATTCATAAATCGAAGACCGATGGCTTTTGTTAGGGAAATCATTAAACGAAATAGTTCTGGTTGTAGTACATACTTTCAGAAATAATGATGGTATAGAGTTTGTCAGAATTATCAGTGCTAGAAGAGCAACAAAAAGAGAAAAACAAGCCTATCAAAAAAGGTGTCCAAAATGAAAAAAGAATATGATTTTACCAATGCCGAACAAGGTAAATTTTATCGCCCAATAGAGGAATTAGATATTCCAATCTATTTAGACACAGAAGTTAAAGAATTTTTTCTTAAAAACCTTCAGAATAAAGATAAGAAATTTTCTTTAAATAAACTTATCAACTCGTTAATTAAGCAAGATATAGAAATTTCTCAAAAATTAGTTTTATTAGGGCATGATAATTCGCTCTAGCGGATGAGATCTTTTATTGTTCGGACCACCCAGCCAACAACATCTTGTAACAAAAAATTGTTTTTAGAAAAATGGTAGTGGTGCAATGTGGGTGATGGAGTCTGGGGTGTGCATTTCTATCGCTTGGCTATAACTAACGTTCCAACCCGTCAATGGGTTGAATGTGAATAGCCCTAGTACTCTGTCAAACTTATTTTTAGGGGTAAAGAGGAGTCCAAACTTTAGTTTCGCCGGTTCTTCGAAAATCTTGGACTCCTGTACCACTCCTTCGATGCGGGCAAACGCTTTATGGTTACCCCTGTTTTCCTGTGGGCTTACAGTGTAGCGATCTTGCACTAGTACACTGTCAACTTGGTTTTGACGGGTAAAATAACTTGGCTCAGGAGTCCAAACTTTAGTTTGGATTTTTTTTACCCATAAAAATAAGTTTGACAGAGTACTAGAACAGATGGTTTAGGGCTTAATGCTACCTGTCGAGTGCATAAGATTGCTAAGAAGACTTTGTCCCGTTTAGAAAGAAAACTTTCATCGGTTAAAAATACTTTTTTCTGGTATGCTTTGCTACACACCTTTATCAATCAATAAATTGAGGGGGCTATCTAAAATAGCCAGCTTGTTGTTAGCTCAACAATTGGCGATTCATAATGAAGGTTATTCACTTTTAAAAAGTATTAGTGAATTGCGTTACTCTTTAGGATCAAAATCTGATAGACTTCTCCAGAAAAGTTTTTTTCCAGAAAAAACTTTGAAGGTTTGGCACAAAACTTTTCTGGGCAATAGTAGCGAAATTATGAATGAGGAAAATATGAATCTTTTAGAATGTTATGAAGACGTTGCAAACAATACCGACTTTTTTGATGACCCAGAACAGTCAAAGCAATTTATGCAATGTTTGACTGATACAATTGACTCAATTCAAAATGGTACAGATAAAGAGTTTATTCCATCTTTAGATGAAAGGGTATTCAATTTTGCTCAAACGCATGAAGCAGAACAACCGCTGGCTCTTTTGATTTTCCCTCTTTTAGCTATGTGCATAGAAGAAAGTAAACCAGGGCAATCTAAATCATTTGATTTTTTCTCTAAACAGAGAAGTATTACAACCAATACGGTTTCTGATTTTTTATATAAAGAATTTATTGTTAGATTAGTCAGTTATAGTGAATTAAATCTGTCATTGCGACTCAGCCTGTTTAATTTGACCTTCAATAAATTGCATGAAGCAAAGGGTAATCCTTTTTTTGAAGATCAATTTGAAATTTTTAATCTACTACGCCCAAGTCAACAACTACTCATATTAAGTTATGTGAATGATTTTCAATCTGAACAGATGAAGCGCTTTCGGAAAACACATCATTCTGAAATCACTGATTTACTTGCTTTTAATGAGGATTTAATCACTTCTTTGCTCCGTACTTGGAAAATTAAAAAGCCTCTATTCAACTTAGCTGCAATAGAAACTAAGCTGATGCGTTATATTTCTAGTGGACGATCAATGAAAACATTTTCATTACTGATAAGTAAGCAAATGATTTTACTGGTTGTTATATTGCTTTGGGTTTTTGTGATAGGGGGTACTTTCTATAACATTCACTTGTTTAATCAACACTGGCAAACCATTTCTGAAAAAAACCAGAATACTTCTGAACAGGTGATTGAGCAATTAAAATATTTTAAATAATTTTTGGTCATGTACACCATTTCTATAGTTTTTCAGATAAATAATTTCGCTGCAAAAGAAACCAAGTTTCTTCAAGAAACTTGGTTTCTCAGAATTTATTTTTCTGAACATCTATAGGGCAAGTACTTTAAGCCTTCTATGGTGGATGTTTATGGATTTCATTCTTTTTTTGACTTTTAATTTAAAAAAGGCTTGATATTTTTGAAAAGTAAGCTTACTCTGTAATGCGCTTTATTACTGGGGACTTATGTTATACTAATTAAGGTTATACTAAATTACCGGTACTGAAGCCTAACTGACTATTAATTGAATGGAGGGCAATGATAAAAAATGGGTCATTTTTAATGACCTGGAAAATGGGAATGCACCTAAATGATATAGGTATTATTAATGATTAAGCAAAATTTCTTTTTGAAAAACTTTCTTAAAAAGAAGATAGTAGTAGAAGAAAAAAAATCGGACTACAAAGCGGCTATTTTTGGTTTACGGGCTGCAGGTAAAACCGTCTTGTTAACAACTTGTTATCAAGTTCTTAGGAATAGTCAAGAAGGTGTTAAGATTACATTAAGTGACAGAAATACAGCCAGTTATTTTCTATCACTTTCTGAAAATCTGCTTAAATCACCGCCAACTTGGCCGGCGGCTAGTATAGCCGCTAATGAAATCGTTTGGTCTGTCGCTATCGAATCTGAAAAAAATCATCCGCCTCAGATTGATTACCAGCTTTATGATCCACCTGGGGGATTTCTACAATTAAGTACAGATGATGAACATGATGAAGCCGTACAAAAGATTCGGGATTTTGTGGCTAATGCTGATGCTGTGCTTTTTCTATTTGAGCCAGATAACTTTGCTTTTAGTATTTTAGAAGAAAAAGTCCAAGCCTCTTTACCTGATTTAGTAGAATGGGTTAAAAGTATTCAAGCGAATAACAATGATGCTGATAACCGCTTAAAATCAACCGTTAACAATTTAATTGAGCGTTTTTCTGAAAATACTCAAGCACATTCAACGGATATTACTTTTTTACGGTCAATCTGGGAGGAACTAGGTTTAAGACTTTTTCAGCCAGAAAAAGAAGAAGATTGGCGGGAGTTATGGTTAAACCTTTACCAAGGTATTCTAAGTGTTAAAGATTTTTCCTTAGATGATAAAAAAGAATTATTGTATCTTTATTTTTTAGATGCAGAATTTAAATATGTGTTGTTAAAACACGAGTTAAATATTCAACCTATTTTAGAAGGTTTAGAGGCCCAGCGAGAAACAGCAACCTATAAAAAAGTGGGTATCTTATATCCATTTTTTTCAGAATTACAAATATCCATTAGGAATGAGAATTTTGACAATTTAATAGCGACCATCACCGGTTATTTTAAGGTGGAGAGTAATACACGCTTAATGGCCGCTATTCAGCAATTAACTGAAATTGTCACAAAAACCAAAGCGGGCGGACATCATCGTTATATTGGCGTTGTGATTACTAAGGCCGATGAAATTTCTGCGTTTAATCAACCCGGCCAACGCCCGTATACGCTAATTCCACAAGAGTTTGAATTGCTTAAACATAAGTCTGGTCAAGGACGCTTTGATAAATTCAGAGATGCATTGATTGACTATTGGAAGGAACGGTTTCCTGGGTTTTCGGGTGTTATTAATGATTTATTTAATGGCCCCTTAAAAGGCTTTTTAGGGGATTTAATGCGTTACCCCGGCGATTTTCAGATATTTTTTGTCTCCGCTGTTGGTAAAGCACGTCGTGATAAGCATGGTATTCCACAGCCTCCTAGAATTCTTGATCCTCAAGGGATCGATGCGCCATGGGAGTGGATGACGCGCAAATTATTAGCTAATCGTAAAGTTATTAATTCAATAGGGTCTCTCATCAGATGGGGGACAGTGCCGGTTATATTATTAGTTTTACCTGTACTGCTCTTTTCTTATAATAATCGGCTGAGCACCGCACAGTCACTTGAATCTAAACCTGAAAAAGTTGAACAAGCCATACAGCAGTATGCAACGTTATCTTGGTTGCCGGTATCAGAACAAACCAATGTCATTGCACAGAGAGCCAAATTACTGAAATTGCAAAAGGATTTGGCAATCTATCAGAATCTAACCAAAGCACTCGACTTTACGGTATCAGATGCAAAAAGCAGTGAAATCGTTTTTGATACTATTGAACAAGGTTCTAACAAACTGGTTCAATTAAGTGAAAATACGCAAACCTTTCTCACTTCATTGCAACCTGATACAACGCCAGATTCTCTCTACACGACATTACAAGCGTTTCTAACGCAGGTGGAAGTAGAAAAAGTCAACCTGATTTATCGTTATTTAGAGAAAGGTTATTCATCTACTTTTGATTGGGTTTCAAATCAGGCTGGCGCATTATCAAACGAAGATGTACGGTTAGAAAAGAAGCAACTGATTTTAAACATTGCACAGCGTCTAGTGCAAACGAAAACCGATATTGATAATCGTCGCTTTAATTTACCTTCTGAAGTTGCAGAAAATTATCATAATAAGCTGTTGAAACTCAATGAAGAGTTAACCAGTTTATACTTTGAAATAGATTTTTTATATTTGGGGGCTGAGTATGCTCAACTATCCGATTGGTTAGCTAATTCACCTGAATTAGCGCAACAGAATCGAGCGGATAAAAAGTCTATTATCTTAAACCGGATGACGTATATTGAACAAATACGTACTGGCCTTGATAATGACGCTCAGTTTAATCATTTACCGGTTGAATTAAAGCAAGCGTATCAAACTAAGTTTTTAGAACTGGCTTCTAGTTTCACAACGTGGTATTTTACAATCGACTTGCGTTATTTCAATCAATATTATGCCGAATTGGAAAATCAGCTCCGTCCTGACAACATGCCTTTAATACCACTAGGTAGTGAGGATGAGACAAACATATTATCCACAGGAACCGCGGTTTTATCAACCATGCGTTCCCATAAGGATGAGGTACAAACCGCTATACAAGCTGGTAAGGACTATAAAGGCACACTCAAACAACATTTAGATCAACTGGCTATTGTATCTGAGCAAATTGATGGGTTAAGCCATTATCAATATTGGGTTGTGCAATTGACATTATTGAACAACACATTATCCAAGGATATTAATAGCACAGCATTAACAAAAACAACGGTGAGTGAGGTCAGAACTACAATTGGCTCTTATTATGAAAAGGCCAGAGAATTATTAACCGTACTTGAAACACAAGATACGCACTACCCAGCTTATCAAGCGGAGTTAGTGGCACTCAGAAAAACGCTTGCTAGCAATCATGCGCTTATTGCCTCCAATTATCTGAGTCAACAATATCAGTTGTTAGATATTGCTACATTTTTAGCAACAACCAATTTATCAGAATTCAATTTTGAGAATTCAGTTAATAAATTGGAAGAGTTGGAAAAAACGGCGACTGGATACCAAGAAAAGGTATTCGCTGAGGCCATTGAGCCATTCGTTTTGAAATTTATCACATCACGTCATGATGTTAAGTTAGATGTGATTAAGCTTAATATTAAATATTACCAATCAGAATATGGTCAACCGGATGATTGGTTTAATGTCGAGTGGCGAGCAAATGGTAAAAGTGTTTTAGCTAAACGTAAAGGTTTAGAAACCTTAATTGCACAACTTGATAGCGTGAAAACGCGCATAACGGACCTGCAAAGCTTTATTAGTCAATATGATGAACTGAATAACAGTAAATTATACGCTCAGCGTAAAAACTATGACAATTTACGCCTCGTCATTCAAATTGAGCTGGAGCATTTATTGTTATGGAATGACTATAAAACCGTCACAGATCATATTGCTGATGATGCGACATGGGGAGATTCTACTGACAGCAAATCACTGTTTGTAAAACTGTATTCAGATATTAACAGAATACTCAGTGATGCCAATGGCATTAAGGATGATTTTCGCGCCACTTTTCACAATAAAAATATAGAAAATGCCAGTCGTCTTGCTTCATTGGATAACATGCAACAGGCATTGTCTCGTGCTAAAGGGACAATGGATGCCTATAAGAATAAAGGAATACCTATGGTTTTCCTGTATAAGGCCTCAAATTTACGTCTTTCCTTAACTGTTTATGCCCATCATACGAGTATGACTGTTGAGCAAAATAAGTCTTTTGACTGGCATTTTGACTCAGATACTTATGCCAAACCCACGATTCTTGATAACAGTGGTTATAAACTGAAAATAACCGAATTTAATCAACCCACTGAGTTTTGTGGTAGAGCCATCTATGCCGTGAAAGAAGGCAGTAGTTTATCTGATAAAGTCCCTATCAGTTTCATTAAAACGTGTTATTCCTATTCAGAAGCCATTAAAGCAGTATTAGACCCTTATAATGCTGGTTGGTTAACACCTTAATTTTAGTTAGGGATGGTGGGCAACAAAACCCCGTTGCCCACCCTACTGACTTCCTAAATATTTTTCACTCTAATCTAAATATGAACGACAATATAACAATTCATT
>QNER01000243.1 GCA_003646175.1 Candidatus Parabeggiatoa sp. nov. 1 | reverse complement strand
TCTAAATAAATCATTCCTGGGGCGTTGCCCCAGGCTGGTATGTTATCCCCTTTCAGGGGTGTGACTTTAATTGATGACACGCCCTACGCGATGTTCAACTTTTTTTGATAAGTATTTGATTTTTAAAGCCCACCATTAAAACGTAGCGAAACCCACCATTTAAAATTGATATAAATTCAATGAGTTATAATCTTTAAGAAATAGTATGTATTTTTGGTCGGACTTCAAAGGGATATTTAATTTTGTGCTTATCGCCTTATCTTGACACAAAGGTTACAACAGCCAAAATAAATCTTGGTGTTCCCGAACTATTTTTAACTCAATGTTCAAGTTTGTTAGTACCCCTAAGGGGGTTATGGGGATTTCCTTAAGCGTCCACTTTGCCACAGGGGGGCACGCCATGTTTTTATAAAAAGTAGGCCGAATAAAACTTGAACATCAAGTTTAAGCAAGCCGCTGGTTGTTCATTTATTCTGGATAAGGTTCATACAAGTAGTCAAGTAGATTATCAGCATTTGTCAAAGTCGCCACGATGTGCTCAATGTCTATACAATCGTTCTCATCGGCTGCTTGCCAAGCCTTGTCGTGACTTAAATCGGTCAACTGGCTAAATGGTAAGTGTCCGTATTCCCTGATGGCATTGTCCAAACACTCTAAATCCCATGGAAACGGCACGCAATGGTTCAACCAAAAACTTATCAATAACAGTAAACGCCTGCTTAACGAGAGTGAGAGCAGATAAAGGGGCAAAACCATCGCCACGAGCGACTTTTAAAATATCATAAGTGCCACTGGGGACAGGTCCATGCTTCATTGCCACGTAATTGTCACCGCAAATGAAACGTCCATATTTTTCTAAATGCACTTTGTCAGCAAAATACATCATTTTGGAAATGCTATGAAATGTAGGTTGCTTGACATTTTGTGCAATATACAAAATGGCTTCTACTGATTTTTCTGCTTTGAATACAAACGGATGTCTCATATTTCGCTTAACCGTTTCGAGGTTGGGTTTTCCGGGGACATGCCAAGCCATTGGTAATGGGTTCTTTTCAGTCCGTTTTTGCGCGCAAAAATTTTAGCCTGGAACCGAGAATGGGTGATAATTAGGTATATACTTTGTTACGCATTTAACGACAAATCTAAATAAAAAGAGGCTTTTTTTATAACCTATTGATTCATTTAAAAATACAAGTTATCTATTGCCTATTCCCATTCCCAAAAGGAAATGTGGGTGATGAATGGGAAGCCTTGAAATAAATTTCAAAACTAATGAGCCTCTTGCAAAACCCCAGGTTGACACCTTTTCAGGCAAAAGTTTTTCTAAAAAAACTTGAGCCTCGAATTCAAATTCAACCCCGTAGGGGTGAAACCAGGTTTTCTTTGGTTTTTTTTTGATCTGGGTTCCTGAGCTTGTCGAAGGATGTCAAAGGGGGCTATTCACTTTTAAAAATATCAACCCCAAAGGGGTTGAATATGAATAGCCCCAGGCGAAACCTGGGGAACGTTTAAGGGTTTTGCAAGAGGCTCTAATAACTAAAATACCGAGGCTTTAGCCTCTACCGCTTTTAGCCTTAAACTCGATGTTCAAGTTTTTTATAAATCATTGATTTACAAATAAATATAATATCATTTTCGGCACTAAAACCTAAATCATTTAAAAATCATTTCAATGCTCAAAAATGGTGAGTTGCAAAGCTAAATAACATCAAAAACTTGTGAGTCGAGTTGAAATTTATTTCAAGGCTTATCACCCACATTGCACCACCAAATTTTTCTGAAAGATAAGGCCTTTACAAACCAGCAAAAACCTGTTCAGCCGCGGTTAAAGTCTCCTCAATATCCTCATCGCTGTGAGCCGAGGACATAAACCCGGCTTCAAACGCAGAGGGTGCCAAATAGATACCCTGTTCTAACATGCCGTGAAAGAATTTTTTAAATCGCTCCACCTCACAAGCACTCACTTGTGAGAAATTCACAATGCGCCCTACATTCGTGAAAAATAAACCAAACATACCGCCCACTGATACGCCAGTCAGATGAATGTTAGCGGCTTTAGCAAGTGCTAACATGTCTGTGACAAATTTTTCAGTTTTGGCACTCAAATCCTCATAAAAGTTATGCTCAGAAATGATCTCCAATGTGGCAAGTCCTGCTGCCATTGCAACGGGATTACCTGATAAAGTCCCTGCCTGATAAACGGGGCCTAGTGGAGCCATCTGTTGCATAATGTTGCGCCGGCCGCCAAACGCACCGACTGGCATACCGCCTCCAATCACTTTGCCTAAGGTTGTGAGATCAGGCTTGACATTGTAATAGGTTTGTGCGCCGCCCAGTGCTACCCTAAAGCCGGTCATCACTTCATCAAAAATCAATACGCTACCATACTCATCGCACGCCTCACGCAAGCCTTGCAAAAAGCCGGGCACGGGTGGCACACAATTCATGTTGCCCGCCACCGGTTCAACTATAATACCGGCAATCTGTGATCCAATTTCCGCAAACACGGTTTTAACTTGCTCTATATCATTGTAATTTAAGGTTAAAGTGTGTTTAGCCAAGGATGCGGGTACGCCGGGGCTATTAGGTAAGCCCAATGTGAGTACACCAGAGCCGGCTTTAACTAACAATGAATCGGCATGTCCATGATAGCCACCGGTAAATTTGACAATGATATCGCGCCCGGTGTAACCTCGTGCTAAACGTATTGCGCTCATAGTGGCTTCGGTGCCAGAATTGACCATGCGTACCAATTCAATAGAGGGGACTAACTCACAGATTTTTTTAGCAATATGTGTTTCAATGACGGTGGGGGCACCAAAACTGAGGCCATTTGTTGTGGCATCAATCACCGCTTTAACAACTTTTGGGTGAGCATGTCCAGCAACCATCGGCCCCCATGAGCCGACATAGTCGATGTAACGTTTGCCATCGGTGTCATAAAGATATGCGCCTTCAGCGCGTTGAATGAAAATAGGGTTTCCACCTACGCCTTTAAAAGCGCGCACCGGTGAGTTGACCCCCCCGGGAATATATTGTTGGGCGGCGATAAAATGTTGATGGGAAGTGGTCATGCTTTTTCCTTAACGATGCAAAAGTTGGAGCTTCGCTGTCAACTGGAGCAACGATTTCAGTTTTTAGTTTTGGGTTTTGGATTGCCTGAAAGCCAACAGATTTTCAAGAGGGCTATGTGAATTTTAGTGGAAATGGGATCTTTGCCCCAGTTTTTGCGTGCAAAAATATTTGCATCGAACCCATTACCCATTATCAACACTGCGCCATAATTGTGTATAGCGTTGAGCAGCAACGGTGACCTCTGCTTGTCCAAACAAACCATGTACCACCGCTAAAAAATCTGCGCCGGCTGCGATGAGTTCCGCGCCATTGGCAGGCTGAATGCCACCTATGGCAACCAGTGGACAGTCAAGCGTTTGACGTGCTTCACGCAGTACATCTATGCTACACGAGACAGCTTGGGGTTTGGTATGAGAACGAAAAAAACGGCCAAAAGCGACATAAGTCGCACCCGCCTCAACAGCTTGTTGTGCTAAAGAAAGTTGGTTATAGCAAGAGATGCCTATGATAGCATCATCACCAAGAACAGCGCGAGCAGTTGCGATATCAGGATCGTCTTTGCCAAGATGTACACCATCAGCATTAACTTGTTGTGCTAGTTTCAGATCATCATTGATTATGAAAGGAATTTTGTATTTGTAACAGAGGTTGCGTAGTGCTTTCGCTTGGGTTTTACGCAGCTCTTTATCGCGGTTTTTGTCACGGTATTGGAGGATTTTGGCACCGCCAATCATGGCTTGTTCAATAACCTCAAATCGTCTACTGGCAACAAGGCTGTTATCAGTGATGGCGTAAAGTCCGTGCAAAGGTAATTGCATATTTTAGTAATTGGTAATTAGTCAATTATAATTGATAAGGGATGAATTTAATGATTCGCTTGCACCCCTTGGTTGGGAGTGTGTTTGAACAAGCGATTTGGTAAGGCCTGTCCATGTCCGGGCTGATAGCCACACTGCAAACTTGTCCATGTGTAGTGTTGGGCTTCATATACTGCGGTTAGCATATCTTTACCTTGTGCTAACAGTCCGGCTAAACTTGCAGCGAATGTGCAGCCTGAACCATGATAATTATACGGCAGACGTGGCCAAGTCCATGATTGTAGTCGTTGCCCTTGACTATATAAAGTATTTGTAACCTTAGGCTGGTTTTCGTCGGCACCTGTGATACAGACAAACTGACAACCATAGTCCATCAATTTCACTGCCGCTGCATTAAGTGATTGTGTGTTTTTTGTTAGAGTACGTGCTTCGTGACTATTTGGGGTAATTACTTGAGTATGTGGCAATAATTTGTTTATAATCGCGTCACACACGTTACCGGCAACTAACGATTGCCCGCCCCCTGACGCTAACACCGGATCGAGTATAACAGGTAATTTGCGGTATTTAAGTAGCACTTGTTGAACAGCATCAACGATTTCCACACTGCCAAGTAGGCCAATTTTGCATGCCGCTATTGGCATATCATTCAAGACTGCCTCAGCTTGTGCGGCTACTTTTTCCCCCGACAGCGGGAAATTTTCAAACACCGATCCGGTATCTTGCACAGTAATACATGTCACAACCGGTGCGGCATGGCAACCTAAGCTGGCTAATGCTTGAATATCAGCACAAAGCCCAGCACCGCCAGATGGATCATTACCAGCAAATACTAATACAATAGGGAATTGTGTCGTATCCATCGTTTATGTATTTTACTCCAGGGATCGCATAATGTACCATTATTAAGAGGTATTTACATGCCTGAAACTTATAAAAACTATAAGTGTATTATTTGTGGTTGGGAGTATAATGAAGCGGAAGGCTTGCCGAAAGACGGTATACCCCGGGGAACGCGCTGGGAGGATATTCCCGATGAGTGGGTGTGTCCTGATTGTGGAGTAGGTAAATCGGATTTTGAAATGGTTGAAGCCTAACTAACCTTGATCATTGGCAATTCGCTATTCCCGATTACAAAAAATATGATTGTTGTTCACCATTAACTTTGTAATAAAATCAGTGGATGGTATCAGTCATCCTGATTGTTGGTAGTGTTACAATGTGGATGCGAATTAAGAGTTGAAATTTTGGCACCCCGTAAAAACAGTGGTGTAGAAAACCAATCCACAAGTATCCACACAGAGTCATTTTTAACCTTATGATTTGAAATGAGTTTCTCAACCCTTAATTCGCATGATTGTTGGTAGTGTTACAATGTGGGTAATAAGCCTTGAAATCTAATTTCAAGGCTAAAAGCGGTAAGAGACTAAAGCCTACTCATCAAGTTGCGCTTTTTTAGTACTTTATTTGGTACTTTAGCTATCAGTCTTGAAATTTATTTCAAGGCTTCCCATTCATCACCCACATTTCAGGACTACCCTGATTGTTATTAGTAATCCTAAATAGATTCGTAAAATTAGAACCAAGAATAGAGAGAGTACTCTATTGTTTTAATTCACAAATAATTTAGGATATTTATGTTGTTTCCGCCACAAGTTGGCGATTTTTGGCTTTTTTACTTCCATTTTAACTGACAAAAAGCAACGATTCTCTGTTCATCAAGAGCGAGGATTGAATGCTTAAGGAGATAATGATGAATATATCTAAACTCATTTCACTGATGCCACTGTTTGCGGTAATCCTGATACTCTATAATGTGATGGTTTTCTTTGGGGTAAATTTTGATGAATGCACTGCACAGACTCTTAAGAACGCCGCTGAATGCCAGGTAAACTCCCTTTTCAGTCTAACTTTACCCTCTGGGAAGGAATGGGCGCCAACGTGGAGCAGTCTAATTCTCATGCTAGGCGTAATGACTTTATACATTGAACTCGTTAAATCAACCAAAACGGGATCGATTACGCTTATTGAGCATGCGTTGTCAATGGTAGTGTTTATTGCGTGTTTAATGGAATTCATCCTTATCGACAGCGCAGGCACTTCGACTTTTCTGATTATTACCTTGATGTCTTTACTTGACGTGGTTGCTGGATTTACTATCACCGTCGCTTCCGCTCGACGCGACTTCACAATGGGCGGATAACTTGGAATGGCGCAAACTTTTGCGTCATTTATAAAGTACAAATCTGAGAAGTCCCCCTTTGGCAACGGGGGGACTCACCAGTCAATAATATGCAGTACCCACAAGTTTATTGAAAATCCAGAAACGTGAATTAGCGTAATCCGTTCGTAATCCGTTGTTTCAAAGGTAGTCCGACAGAATTTGTGATATTGTTCAAACAGATACTATCCTTTTTTGGGTAGTATCCGTCAAATAACTTAAGAATAGAGGACTACAGTTTCTGGGACTCGTTCATAATGAACGAAACCTCAAATTCTCACTATTTTGAAGTATAGTCACCCAGAGTGTGACTTCCATTTTATGTAAAGGTTTTTTTGTAGGGTGGGCTTTGTTATTTTGTTGCCGGCCCCAAAATACCCGACGACGGTGGGCCCTAAAAGGACATTGCCCATACACAAGCATCATCTACATCAAATCAAGATCATACCCGTCACCCTCTTAAAATTCGCGCCAACCTCAAAAGTTACCGAACTTGACTTCCCCGCTCATTTCCCCTCACACTCCCTTGCCCTTTCCCCATAGGTGCAGTAACAGTAATTATCAACCGGACCAGATTCCCGCAAATTTCGCTTGGAATGAAGGTGCTTATTCACTACTTTCCGAAGTTACAAATCAAAATATCCTTTAACATGCACACAGATCCTATCGTCTTTCATATTTTCGTTATTTTCACAGGTTCTGCCATATTGGCAACCTTAGCCCTTTACGCACGTCAAGCATTGTTGGTTGGCTACATAGTATTAGGAGTCATAGTTGGCCCCTCTGGTTTTGCAATAGTCAAAGACACCTCAATCATCAGCGGTATTGCCCAAATTGGTATTATCTTCTTATTGTTTTTACTGGGCTTAAATTTACAGCCACAAGATTTACTGCATACCATGCGAAAAACTACCGTGGTTACAGTGGCAAGTTCACTCATCTTTGCGGTATTAGGATTTAGTATTGGACAAGCATTTGGTTTTAACTTTTGGGAAAATATACTGATTGGCGTATCAATGATGTTTTCCAGCACCATTATTGGCCTCAAATTATTGCCCACCACTGTCTTACATCATAAACATGCAGGCGAAGTTATTGTTAGCATTTTGTTATTGCAAGACTTAATAGCCATCATGGTGTTATTAGTTTTGCAAGGCCAGAGCAATGGTGGCACCTCATGGGTGGATATTGGATTAGTGATTTTGGAGTTGCCGTTACTGATTGGCTTTGCGCTGTTATTTGAACGCTTTATTTTGGTCAAATTGATAACTCGCTTTGACAAAATTCAAGAATATATTTTTCTGATGACCATAGGCTGGTGTTTGGGCATGGCGGAATTAGCAACGTTGTTGAATTTGTCGCATGAAATCGGCGCATTTATTGGCGGGGTTGTGTTGGCGAGTAGCCCAATTGCACGTTTTATTGCGGAAAGTTTAAAGCCAGTACGTGACTTTTTTCTGGTGATATTTTTCTTTGCGTTGGGGGCAAGTGTTGAACTAAATGTTTTATACACCGTGTTAGTACCTGCCACGGTGCTGGCAAGTGTGATGTTATTGGTAAAACCTTATGTCTTTAAATACTTAATGGTCAAACTCAATGAACAAGCACCTATGTCTTTAGAAATAGGTTTTCGATTGGGGCAAATCAGTGAGTTTTCGTTACTGATTGCCGTGGTGGCTTTAAATGCAAGCGTTATCAGTGACAAAGCCTCTTATTTGATTCAAGCGGCAACGATTATCACCTTCGTGGCTTCTTCTTATTTTATTGTTTTAAATTATCCAACACCTATTGCGGTATCGGATCGCTTGCGACGAGATTAAGGAGTTGCGGCTATAGGATTTACGCATTGACCAATTTTTCAAAATTTTTATCAATTAAAAATCAATAGTTTGACGCGATTCTCAACTTTTTTTAAGAATTTTCAACATTAAAGTTTTGGTGGATACTGGCTGCGATATCCACCTGACTCAAAAAATCAATGGGTTATAAAATATACGTTTTGCATCGCGTTAGTTTGATAACTCATTTACCTTAATGATGGCAAGGTTAAAATGACTGTTCAATGAACTATCCCAATACCAACACCGTGGTATTTATTGCTAGGAGTCTGTCTGACTTAATCGCTAAGTCATTGTTTTTACAAGAAATTCCATTTAGGGGCCATTTGATAAATGATTGATAAATCAATCACTTAACTCAACAAGTCAGACAGACTCCTAGAACACCAAACCTTCAACCTGTCAATGCGTAAGTCCTAGTACCCTGTCAACTTTGTTTTGGCGGGTAACAATAACTTGGCTCAGGAGTCCAAACGACGCTAAAGTACAGCAAAGCTAAACTTTAGCGTCGTTTTTAGTTTGGCCAGTTCCAAGATAAATCTTGGACTCCTGTACCCGTCAATAGAACATTGACAGAGTACTAGGCTAAATATCGATCCCAAGTTTTTTAACGCCGGTAATTTGTTCGACGCAAAATTTTTGGCATCGAATATTATTTTCACGCACATCCCTTAAATGCATTAAAAAAGTTATGGTTCATATCGATAGGGGAATAGGTAATAGGTTTTTTGTTAATTAGTGGTCAAGATGATGTTGAATACTACAAAAATGTTGATAACCTCTCTGTTTGGGCGTAAATACTCGCCCATCGGCATCTTGGTAACGTAAACCAAGTGTCGTTTCTATTGTGCCAATACGAGTATATGAACTTGCTGTTAGTGCCTTTTGTAGCGCGGCTTCTTGACTGGGTGGCACTGTAAAACATAATTCATAATCATCTCCTGCACTTAACGCAAAATCCCACGCCGTATCAATGGATAAATATCGACGCAATGCATTTGACAACGGCAAACGATCAAGTTGTAGTGACGCGCCTACCGCACTGGCATTTAAAATATGTCCTAAATCGGCAACTAATCCATCAGATATATCAATGGCACTGTTGGCAATCCCACGCAAAGCTTGCCCTTCATGTAAACGTGGGGTGGGGCGGTTCAAGCGCAATTCAACATTTCTCTGTACTGAAATTGGCAAAACGATCCGTTTTTGTACCGAGGCTAGCCCAAGTCCAGCATCGCCAAGAGTGCCCGTCACATAAATGCCATCCCCTGCTTGTGCGCCACACCGTTTTAACGCACAGTGAGGTGGGACGTAACCAGCAATTTGTATGGTAACTGTTAAAGGCCCGCAAGTGGTATCTCCACCGATTAAACTTACTTGCGCTGCCTTAGCTAATTCCAACAGCCCTTGACTAAATCCCTCCAACCATTCGTCATCCGTCCGTGGACAAGTTAGTGCCAAAGTCATCCATGCCGGTGTTGCGCCCATCGCTGCCATATCACTAAGATTGACCGCAAGGGCTTTATAACCAATATCTTCAGGGCGA
>QNER01000242.1 GCA_003646175.1 Candidatus Parabeggiatoa sp. nov. 1 | reverse complement strand
GCTTTGAATGCCAACCAGCCACAAAATGCGCCACCAACGCCGAGTGTTATCACATTGGCTCCCCAAGTTGAAAAACCACCGTGGGCAAAAAATGCAGCCTGAAGAAACAGCGACATAGCAGTCAAAGTCAGGCCAATCCACGGCCCGAGTAATATCGCAGCCAACGGAGAACCCGCCGGGTGTGAACAGGTACCAGTAAATGCTGGGATCGGAATGAGAGAAAGCAGGAATATGAACGCACCCCCCATTGCCAAAAGTGGTTTCTTTTCTGGATTTTCTGTGATGAAATCCTTCATTTTCTTCGCACCAACAGCCGTCAAACCAATCGCAACGGCTGTGTATCCAAGTGCCGGAAGGCCAGTAATAATACCTTCTGAAATATGCATAAAATAGAACCTTATTCGGTAGCCTTGTATAAGTAGTGATGGTGAACAAACGGAAACGGATGCTATAGCGTTTCCCGATTGCATGAAATACAAAAATAGGTTAAAAATATTAACAATAAAATGTTAAAGGTTTTAAAGCCCCAAAGGGGCGGAATTAATATAGCCAGGGGCAACGCCCCTGGAACTAAAATTGTATTTTACGCAATCGGGAAATGCTATATCCAGAAGCAAGGGATAGCATTCGTAAAATCAAAAAACGTTTATCCACCCGACTTTAACAAAGGGAATATTTGGGAATATGCAGAGGAAGTGGCTTAGAAGGCGGGGTAATATTTGACTTTTCTATACTCGAAGTTAACGGATGCTATCCCTTCTTAGGGATAGTATCCGTAAAGTAGATAGAAAAGGGGGTAAGTTGTCCCGTCTAAAGTTCAAGCCGAAGACTTGACAAACAGACAGACAAATAGAATGAACTGTATGTTTATCGCCCTCCGCGACATTTATCACAATACTGTTGAGGTCGGTCTCCGGACTTATAAGTAGGCGTAAGCCTCAGTCAATCGCCTTCCCACGTTACACAACGCAGTGACATTAATGATTGACCTTACCCTTATTTACCGTTGCGGGGGCAGTGTCGGATTTGCACCGACTTCCCATTTATCTCGTAGACATAGCCTACGAGTACCTGAACAGAAGCAAAGCATTTTAGTTGGTAAAAAATAAAATGTCAAATTTTTTCTTTGGAGTCCAATCGACACAAAAGTTTTTGCGCGCAAAAACATTTGCGTCGATTTTAGTTTGGGCGTTTCCAAGATAAATCTTGGACTCCATCACACTCCCTAATTCAAAATCCAGGCTATCATTAAACTTAAGATAAAAAAACCGTCAAATTTTATTCGCATTTTAAGAGCTTGCCGCACATCATCGGCTGTCACCAGATTTTTGCCATCACCTAATAAAGGCTTATGCTTGAGTTTACCGTGATAAACCGCATCGCCACCTAACTTGACACCGACGGCACTCGCCATCGCGGAAATCGGTAAACCGGCATTTGGACTTTCTAATTTATGACCATCTCGCCATAAAATTTTCCAAGCCACTTTTTTGGATTTTGGATTGTTAGCTTGTTGCCAGGAAAATAGCACAATCAATAGGGCCGTTAAACGTGCTGGCACATAGTTAGCCAGATCATCTAATCTAGCAGCAACGCGCCCAAAGCGGTAGTACCGAGGTGTTTTATACCCTACCATTGAATCAAGAGTATTAATCGCTTTATACAAAAACAGCCCTTCTAAGCCAAATAACATTAAATAAAAAAGTGGTGCAACGACCCCATCACTGAGATTTTCCGCCCAAGTTTCAACGCAAGTTTTATATATTTCGGTGTCACTCATCTGCTGAGTGTCACGGCTGACGAGCATACTTAAAGCTTCTCTCGGCTCATTGGCCGTTAAAACTTGTTTCACGCTATCATGTAACATCTGCATCGCAATCCCAGTCGAAGCTATCACCGATAAGATGAACAATTCTAAAAATGCCGGTAAAAATCCAGTTAGATAAACAAATCCAGAAGTGAGCAAAAAAATCACGCTGAGTAATCCGATGACTAGCAACCCGCCCGGCAAAATCGCATCTTGGTAAAATCGCGCTTCAAAAGCTTGAATAAATTCGCCCATCCACACCACCGGATGTTTAATCGGAAACTCGCCAAAATATTTATCAATTAAATAAGCCAACAACGCAATATCAAAAAACATGATTACTCTTTCAACGCGGTTAAGATGGTTTCATAATCAACATAAGTTTTAATCATTTCCACATACGTTTGTAATTGCGTTTCCCGATAAGCTTGATAAGTATACCCTTTGTAACGGGGACAAATCTTCCGAAACCAAGCAGTGCGAAATTCATCATTGTCAAAAATGCCATGTAAATGTGTACCGGCTATTCTACCCTTTTCATAAAATAAGGGATACTTGCCAGCACTGGCTAAATGAATTTCATAACCGGACACGGTTTGCCCAAAGGCTTGATATTGTCCACGTTTCAGGATTTTGTCACCGTGAAAAGTCACCGTATCGGCAATCAAGCCTAAACCGGTTTCTTGAATCGGTGTTTGATATTCATAAGCGTTACGATCATCGAGGCGAGAAAACAGCATTTGATAACCCCCGCAAATCCCAAAAATGTGTCCTTGAAAACGTAAAATTTCGGCAAATAACCCATTAGCTTTTAGCCATTGCAAATCACGAATCGTGGTTTTACTGCCTACCAAGAGCACGACATCAAAAGCCGAAAGGGATTGATAGGTTTGAATGATTTCAATGCGAATTTCTTCATCAGCCATTAAGGGATCTAAATCATCATAATTACTGATACCTGGACAAGCGATAACCACAACCGATAATTTTTCATCACCCAATCGTTGCTGGTAATTTTGTAATGAATAGGAATCCTCCATGTTAATATTCAGTGGTTGAAAGGGCACTACGCCTAACACCGGTATCTGAAAACGCTGTTCAATGATTTTACGTCCTTGTTCAAAAAAACGCATATCACCACGAAATTTATTGATAATTACCCCAATAAAATTCTCACGTAGTTGGGATTCCAACAAATCCACCGTACCATACACCGACGCAAATACGCCACCGCGTTCAATATCAGCCACTAACAGCGTTTTGGTATTAAAAGTTTGAGCGATAAAGGTATTTGACAAATCTTTATGTAACAAATTTAACTCCACCGGCGAACCGGCGCCCTCGGCAATCACAAAATCATAATGCTTAACCAAATGTTCAAAAGCCGCTTGCACCTGAATTTTGAGCGTATCTATTTCTTGATAATAGTCTTTAACTCCCTGACTTTTATAAATTTTACCATTAACAATCACTTGCACCGAACCGTTACCCTGTGATTTCAATAACACCGGATTGAGGTGATAAGAGGTTGGAATCTTCGCGGCTTCGGCTTGAAAAAATTGAGCGCGGGAAATTTCACTGCCATCATCGCTGACAGCGGAATTATTAGACACATTTTGCGCTTTAAAAGGGGCTACGCGATAACCCTGTTCAACAAAAATGCGACATAACGCCATGACAAGAGTCGTTTTACCGGCATCTGAAGAAGTGCCAAAAACAGAAAGTGATTTCATTAAATAGAGTTATCCTAAAATAATAAAATAAGGGTTTTGTTAGCTAAGTACTGAACCATAAATTTTCTGGTATTATGAATTTGAATTTTTTGCCCACCGAGTAACGTCTTTTTGTTGCCCACCGATATGGTAGGCTGGTATTATGAATTTGAATTTTTTGCCCACCGAGTAACGTCTTTTTGTTGCCCACCGATATGGTAGGATCGATGGTGGGATCGATACAGACTTTGCCCACCCTACAAAACTAAGGCAAGATGGTGGGATCGATACAGACTTTGCCCACCCTACAAAACTTGTGAAACTATTTATCTGAACATCTATTTACGGACAAGTCTAATATATTCCAAGGCTTTTTTTAAGCGTAAAATATCTTCGACTGTTTTCACCGCTAACCGTACATAAAAAGCGTCTAAAAAATCGAAGTTATCACAGACTCGAATTAATATGCGATAAGGCATCAATTTTTGTTGCAATTGATATCCGTCCATTTTTGCCAATTTGGCGAGTAAAAAGTTAGCACTGCCCTCAAAGACTTGACAAAAGTGTTTGGAAGCGATAAGCACTTCTGTTAAATAGTCACGATTTTGTTGGGTGTGGGTTAAAGTGTCTGCAATAAAAGTTTTATTCTCAAGCGCTTGTCCAATATAATGCATATCCCAAGATGATAATTTCCAAGCCGGTTCTTGTTGACGTAAAGCCGTTATCATTTTGTCAGTGCCCGCAATTAATCCAATTCTGACACCGGCACAACCATAAAATTTGGTTAATGATTTAATCACAAATAACTTTTCATAATCAATAATTCGGGTGGCTACTGAAACCGTCTGGGTAAAATCTAGGAAAGATTCATCTATAATAATGGTACAATTAGCCATTATCCACATTTCCAATAATTGCGTTAAATCATAACAAGTACCATCGGGTGTAGCAGGATTCACAAACACTATGGTAGAATGCGAAGTGACGGGCGTTGTCAAGGTTTCTAAGCGATTGATAATTTGTACTGGGCAGCCAAACTGGGCAACCACTCTTTTATATTCCGCATACAGGGGCGCATAAAAAGTACAATGTGTGGGTTGCAAAAAACGAAACAGAGCAAAAATGGCCGCAGAAGCCCCATTAAACGGTTCAATGCTCATATTTTTGAATGCGGGATAACGCTGCTTTAATTTTTGCTTGAGAATCTGATAATCCGGTTCCGCATAAGGCGCAATTAAACCAGGCGCAATGGTGTCGAGTTGAACCGCTGGGTGTGGATTAATATTTGAAGAAAAATCAATGACTTCCTCCCAAGAACATCCCAGTTCTTGTGCAAAGCGATAAATATTGCCACCGTGTTGAATTGATAGATTGAGAGTTGAATTTTGCATTTTCGTATCTACTTTAATCAATTGATTACATTTTATATTGATAGTACAACGGATTAACGAAATAAACGGATTTTTTAAGTTAAACAATTTATGGCGTTAGTCATCGTTTCGTCAATTGTAGGGTGGGCAACGTTTTTTTGTTGCCCACCTTAAGCTATAAATGAATAATGTAGGGCTCCCTACGTCTTTTTGTTGCCCACCTTAAAGAAAAAGCCCTTGGTGGGTACAAAATATCTGAAAATTTGTGCTTCAGTACTTACCTATTACCCATTACCTATTACCTATTACCTTTTTACATCAAATGAAGTCACACAAAATAACGAAACGGATGCTATCCCTTCTTAGGGATAGTATCCGTTAACTTTAAAAAAACGAAGTATAAACCCAAAAATTATTTTTATCAATCATGAAAGTTTATTTTGTAGGAGCCGGCCCCGGCGATCCAGAGCTATTAACGATTAAAGCACAACGTTTGCTTTGTGCTGCGAAATGTTGTATATATGCTGGTTCTCTTGTTAGTGATCAAGTACTGGCACTGTTGCCAGAAAATTGTGAAAAACATGATTCGGCTGCAATGTCTTTAAATGAAACGATTGCTATTATGCAATCCTGTCAAGAACGTTTTCTTGATGTGGTGCGTTTGCATACTGGCGAACCGGCTCTTTTTGGGGCAATTGCTGAGCAAATGCGAGAATTAGAAAAATGTCAGATCACTTTTGAAGTGATTCCGGGTATTAGTTCATTTCAAGCGGCCGCGGCTGCCATTCAAACCGAATTAACGGCACCCGATATTGCCCAAACCGTTATTTTGAGCAGAATAGCTGGGCGTACCCCAGTACCCCCGGAACAAGAATTAGAACATTTAGCCGCAACACGTTCAACTTTATGCTTATTTCTTTCCGTACATCAGATTGTCAAAATGACACGGACTTTAATACCCTATTATGGTGCAACTTGCCCCATCGCCGTCGTTTATCGCGCCTCATGGCCGGATCAAGTCGTGGTAGAAGGCACTTTAACCGATATTGTGGATCAAGTTAAACAGGCGGGTATTACACGCACGGCTATGATTTTAGTCGGCCCGGCGCTAAGACGACAAGGTGGACGGTCTAAGTTGTATGATGAAACCTTTTCCCATGGTTATCGAAAGAGTCAATCGTGAAAAAAGTTGCCATTATTAGTTTATCTCAACAAGGGGCCGAGATTGCGGCAACGCTTGCTAGCCAATTTAGCGAGGCGAACCTTTATTTACACCAAGCTATTCAAACCACACAACCCGCTCTGCGTTTTAGTCAAGTTATAGAACTCACCGCGCAAATTTTTAACGATTATCAAGGGTTAGTTTATATTATGCCCACCGGTGTAGTGGTTCGCGCTCTGACCTCTCAAGTCCGCCATAAATTACGCGATCCCGCAGTCGTGGTGGTAGATGTCGGAGGACGTTGGGCGATTAGTTTACTGAGTGGACATGAAGGTGGTGCCAATGACTTAGCGATGCAGGTGGCTAATCTCATCGGTGTTGAACCCATCATCACCACCACCACCGAAGCCGTACGAAGATTGATTGTGGGTATAGGTTGTCGGCGTGGCATGTCAGCAGAACGTCTCATTGCCGCGATTCTTCAAGCCTTAACCATGATAGAACGTTCTGTTGAAGAAGTCCGTCTACTGGCAACGGCTGAACCTAAACAAGATGAAGTCGGATTACTCGACGCCGCCGCCCAACTGCAAAGACCGCTACGTGTGATTAAAGCCCAAGAAATTCGTACTTCTTATCGAGACTTCCAAGTTTCTCATTTTGTTCAAGCACAAGTTAATTTACCGGCTGTCGCGGAACCGGCAGCACTACTGGCAGGGAGGTATACTCAATTAATACTCAACAAACAAACCTTCAACGGGATAACGGTTGCCATCGCCGAGGAAAATTGTATGTGGTCGGTATCGGCCCCGGCGGACGTTTAGATCGGACTTTTCGCGCTCAAGCGGCTATTGAAGCCAGTGAAGTGATTGCCGGTTATAAACGTTATGTGAAAGCGGTGGCAGACTTAATTGGCGACAAAGAAGTCATTGCGACGGGCATGACGAAAGAAGTTGACCGCTGTCAACAAGCTATCAAAGCAGCCTGTTCCGGCAAAGTGGTTGCCCTGATTTCTTCTGGTGATGCCGGTATTTATGGCATGGCTGGACTCGCTTTAGAAATGATTCATGCCGAACAGCATGATCTTGAAGTAGAAATTATTCCGGGCATGACAGTTGCCAGTGCGGCCGCGGCGAGTCTGGGTGCCCCTTTAATGTTAGATTTTGCCATTATCAGCCTCAGTGACTTATTGGTCAAATGGGAAGTCATTCGCAACCGTCTTCAAGCCGTCGCCAAAGCCGATTTAGTGGTTGCACTTTACAACCCACGTAGTCGTAAACGCATCAAACAATTGGATGAAACCGTTGATATTTTTCTTGAACACCGTTCACCCGAAACGCCAGTGGGAATTGGGACAGATATTGGTAGTGAAGAGGAACATTTAGTCATTACCACGCTGGGCTCTCTGTTACAACATGAAATTGGTATGCGTAGTCTGGTTATTATTGGTAATAGCGAAAGCAAGGTGTTGGGAAAATGGTTGGTTAATCCCAGAGGGTATCAAATTTGATTCTATTACTAGGGGGGACCAGTGACAGTGCGCCGTTGGCAGAAGCTTTAGCACAACGGGGTTATCAAGTGCTGGTTTCAACCGCCACCGAAACTGAATTGAATGTGGGACAACATCCGGCTATTCAACGTCGTTGTGGGGTATTGGACAAAGCCGCCATGATCACGTTAATCCAAGAAAAAAGTGTACAAGCAATTGTGGATGCCACACATCCTTATGCTGCCCTTGTGAGAGCCACTGCGAGTGACATTGCTGAACAATTGGAGTTACCTTATTTTAGTTTTGTGCGCCCTACCAGTGTATCGAACTCAGAAAAAAGTCTTCATTTTGCGCCGGATCATCAAGCAGCGGCACAGTTAGCGGTGACTTATCAACGACCTATTTTATTGACGATTGGGGTCAAAAATTTATGGCCTTATGTCACCTCTGCGGGGGCCGTTCAAGTGCCCTTGATAGCGCGTGTGTTACCCACCGACTCTTCTCATCAAGCCGGTCGTGCGGCCGGGCTATCTGACAAAAACATCATTTTGGCACGAGGCCCGTTTTCAGTGGCCGACAATCGGGCCATAATACGTCGCTTCAATATCGGTGTGTTAGTCACTAAAGATGGCGGTGCGGCTGGCGGTGTCCCAGAAAAGTTGGAAGCTGCCCAGACTGAAGGTTGTGAGGTTATCGTCGTGCAACGTCCCGCCTTGCCACGACAAGCCTATTTTTCTAATATAAATCAACTGGTTGATTGTTTATGTCAGCAACTTGAGTGAGAAAAGTGATCCAAGATTTATCTAGGAGTCCAAGATTTATCTTGGAGCCTGCCAAACTAAAGTTTGGACTCCTATTTACCCGTCAAAACAAAGTTGACAGGATACTATAGATGTTTATATAAGTAATTAATTGCACAAGTAAAAATTAACGGATACTATCCCTAAGAAGGGATAGCATCCGTTAAAATCCGTCAAATCCGTAAATCCGTTGTACTTCCAATATACTTAGACTATGACAACTCAATTAGTGATCACAGTTGCATTAAAAGCAGAATTGCCTATAGATTGGTTGCACACGCATGATATTCCAGTGTTATCTTATAACAAGCAGGCGAATTGCGCGCTGCAAGAAGTTAGGGCTCAAGTAGGTGATGCCGGTATTGTGGTGGTGATCACCGGGGTTGGGCCAACGCTTTCACAGGCTTGCGCCCAGTGGATAAAAACCGTGTTGCCGGCGGTTTTATATGTGGTGAATATAGGCGCAGCCGGCGGTATTGGCGAAGGTTTGTTAGGCCATTGGGTGACCCCGGTGGCGGTGGCAGGAGAAAACGGGACCAGCGTTACAGTTGATGTTCGTTTGCCTTTTGCATGGCCAATTAATTTGAAGCGGCAAATTGGCGGCGTATTATTAACCGTTGCTCAGCCGGTGTTCGGTGAATTACCCGCACAATGGCAACAATATCAATTTCTGGATATGGAAGCAGCGGCTCAAGCGCAGGTTTTTAAACAAGTCGGCATTGCTTTTCATCTGGTTAAATATATCACTGACGATTCTTCTCAAACGGCAAAACAACAATTTAAAATAGCACTCAAACAGTTGCGCCGCGAATTACAGAATATTTTTAGCACCGGATTGGTTTTTGCAGACACATTAGTTGGCGAGCAAAAAAGAGCACCTGTTACGGTGATAATTCCGGTTTATGATCGCGCTCATTGTATTGGTGCGTGTTTGCAATCGGTTTTTAACCAAACCTTGGCACCACAAGAAATCATTGTGGTTGACGATGCTTCGGCAGATGATTTGGAAACCGCCCTAAAACCTTTTTGCGAACGAATCACTTTATTAAAAAATGCGTTTAATCAAGGCGTGTCGCGGGCGCGTAATCTGGGCATTCAACAGGCTAAAACACCCTGGGTGGCTTTTTTGGATTCCGATGATTTGTGGCAACCGGAAAAATTAGCCAATCAATGGGCCT
>QNER01000241.1 GCA_003646175.1 Candidatus Parabeggiatoa sp. nov. 1 | reverse complement strand
TTGTACTCCTGAGAACCTTTTTCGTACAAGGTTCGCCTTGTACTCCTGAGAACCTTTTTCGTACAAGGTTCGCCTTGTACTCCTGAGAACCTTTTTCGTACAAGGTTCGCCTTGTACTCCTGATAATCGTTCCCAATTCCCAATTTTATATCATACAAGAAGAGTGTAGTTCGTAAAAGGATTCTCTTTCTAAATGATAACAATAAGTGTTGGCAAGTTGCGCCAAATCGTCAGACGCTTTCAAATATATCCAGTCATCCACACTGCCTTTGTAACACGACATTTGATGGACTTATTAGACATTATACCGATTTAATGTGATATCAATCAAAACCCTAGGTTTCACCTAGGGCTATTCACATTCAACCCCTTCAGGGTTGGTGTATTAAAAATACCCTTAATAAAATCTGGAAAAACCGGGACAACCCCGTAGGGGTTGAATTTGAATAGCCCTAGGTGAAACCTAGGGTAAGCTTAAGATTAAATCGATATAATGTCTATTAGCAATTCATGTCAGATTTTGAGATCAAACGAAATGACAAAAGAAGCATTGTGCGTAACATCAGTGATTAATGGTGAACGGATAATTAGATTTCAAAAATTCTTATTGCCGTTGACGTTAATGTTGTCAAAATAAATTCATCCATCACCATTTATTTTAATTAAAAATAATTTATTTACAATAATCCCGTTCACCTATGTGATGAGTTCAATAAACAGTTAACTCTTGTTTAGAGATATACGAAGCGTACTTCAAAATAGTGAAAATGAATGATAAGTCGATAACACAATAGAAAACCTTATAAAAGGCACAGTAGCCATTTATTCACAATTCGCGCCTCAAGTTTTGGTGCGCAAAAACTTGAGGCGCGAACACAATTCACAATTAATGTCAGGTTAATCTAATAATTCTAAACCATATTCAGTGCAACATTGTTTTATTTCCTCCCCTGCACCCGGCGAGATAAAAATGCCTTGCACTTTTTTATCGGGATTTTGAAGTTCTACCAATTTAACTTTCCTTGCTAACATCTCAACAGCGGCTATCTCAGCGAAGGCAGCAACGAAAAAAACCGTGAGTTTGTTAGCTTCAGCGATCAAATCAATTTCGACGAACTTACCTTTTCTTAAAAAAACCACGCCTTCGGTATCCCTAAATTCTTGGCGTAATCGGATGGTTTCGGGCTTGATGTCGGGATTGTTTAAACCATAAGACAACGCACTGGCAAACACTTCTTCAAGCTTTTGTTCTTCTTCAGTACCAAATGTACCGGCTATGATGTTCAGGCGCATATCAAACTGCGTTATTTTGTCAACGAGCGTTTCCAGTGCGGATTCCATTCTAACCATACGACGTTTGATATCAAGCCTTTCACGACGTTCCTCTCTAAGGCGCTGTTCAACTTGCTCAAAGCGTCGGTTCATTTCTTCGCGCTGCAATTCAAAATGCCGATCAACTTGCTCAAAGCGTCGGTTTGTATCCTCACGAAACAATTTGACTTCATCCAACAAAAGGACAAGCTCATCCCGCCGTAAAAATTGCCGGGCGATGATGTTTTCAATAATAGTTGCAATTTCAGGTTTTTGGCGCAACAATTGCGGCAAAATCTGAATGACATAATCTTGTATTTGATTTAAATCTTGTTCAGTTATCATCTGTACTTTCACTTTGTAGGGGGGCAATTAGCCGCGAGGCATAATCCACCGTTTGAACACCGCTCAAAGGCTCGAATCCGTGAAATCTGTCAAACTATATTTTTAACTACTTAACATTTGACAATGTCACATTTCAATCATCACAGAACCAAGTTTTTTCGTACAAGGTTCGCCTTGTACTCCTTATAAATAACGCCCAGTTTCGTACAAGGTTCGCCTTGTACTCCTGATAATATGACATTGTCAAGTTAATTTAATTAAATTATTATATCTTTTAATTATAGTGGCAATGTGCCGGTGATTTTTATTCCTAATTCCTAATTCCTAGTCATTCTGCTTTGTCAGATTTGAGTCGGGTGGAAATTTTCAACACAGAGACACATTTTCAACACAGAGACACAGAGTTTCACAGAGTTTCACAGAGTGTTCCCTTGTTTTTACAAACGGATAGGTGTTAAGGTGTTGGACTCTTACCACCTATCAGTTTTCAAATTTGAGGGCCTAAAACACACACAATTACACTGTATTATATATCACATTATGAAAAATAGCCTTTTTTACAAACACGTTATCAAACTTCATTTAAGGGTGGGTATAATTACCCGAAAACTCACATTTCTATCGTGTGCGATCGGCTGGTTTTCACCAAAACGTATCTTTGCAGGGGGAGTGATTGTTAAGTCATGTTTTGCTATCCCGTGAGCTTGTAGCCAATTAATCACCACTTGGGCACGTCGTTGGCTTAGTTGTCGATTATAGATTTCTGTGCCGATGCCATCGGTATTTCCAATAACCTGAATCCCTACTTCAAGATGTAACTCTTGGCTGAAAGCCAATACTTGTTGCACATTTTTGAGCAATGCTTGTAGTGTGGCTTCCTGTTTTAGCGTAAATTTACTCGCATCTTCAGAAAAATAAATAAGTGTATTTTCAATAGATTGTGTCAGTTTGCGAATTTCACTTTCCCCATCCAGCAATTGGCTTGTTTCTATGCCAGCCAGTTCCTTTTGTGAACTTTGGAATTGCTGTATGTGCTGTTGTAATGTCTGAAATGTGGCTGAGTCAACACGCCCAGTCACCTGCAATACGCCATCACGCACTGTTAAAGTAACACGCTCCGGTGGCATTAATTTACGCTTGGCTTCGGCCAATAAAAAACCATCGGTATTTAATAATTCATTGATTTCTAATTGATTGATTCCCACCACCGTATTGGCATTATTAATGGCCTTATCTATCCACGCTTGCGATGCGTAGCCAGTTAAGTGTAATACATCACCTTCCAAACGTAATTGGACTGTGGAAGGCGGGGCTAATCGCTGCCGCACACGTTTTTCGACAAACGGTGGCGTTAAATCTCGATAGTGCGTCCAACGCATTGCCACATCACTGACTTGCATCCGTTGGGCAATTTCTTCTGGGGATTCTGCTAAAGGATCACGCATCCCTGTTACAAATTGTTGCTCGTTTTCACGGCCACTAGAAATAACTATCAGGCCGGGTGTGTTATTCAAGGTTTTTAAAAAGGCTTGAAATTGCGCGTCAGTATTAATGAGTTCATCAGTGACCACTTTGGTAAATCCCGCCATCATGCCAACACTATTGCTGACTTTATCTATCCAAGCCTGTTCAGCCTGTCCACTTAAATGTAAAACCGTATTTTGCAGAGACATCTGCACAGTATCTGGCGGTTTTAGCCACTGCCTGAGTCTTTGTTCAACAAACGAGGTATCTAAATCCTGATAGGATCTTCCTTTGAACAGTACGTCATCATCGTTTAATTGAAAGCGATGGGCTATTGTTTGTGGTTCTTCTGCTAATGGATCACGCATGCCATGAACCAGCAACTTTCCATTCTGCTCTTCGGTGGATATTACCATGATGCCGGGCGTATCGTGCAACGCATTGAGATAGTCTTCCAAGCGTTGCTGATGCTCAAAATGAAAATATACCAATATAAACAGTGCTGGAAAAATGAAACTGAGTATGATGACTAACTGGGGAGAGAGTAAGCGCAGTTTTTCAGATTCTTTCTCTTCTACCTGTAGGGTTTGTTGTAATAAATGCTGACAGGGTTGGAGTGGTTCACTATCCCCAGAAAATTGTTCCAATAATACGCCATAACGTCCATGTAAATTTTCCAGCAAGGGACGCATAATATCGTTTTTAAAGGTAATTTGTGCAACCCCACGAATCACACAGGCCAATATCGCATGCGGGCCATGTTCTATCCAGACGGTGTATTCGCCAAGTTCTACGCTGTCAAGTTCTTCCTGTTTGTTAGCTGAAAAAGAATCCCGAATAAAATCTTGTATGGCGGTAAACATGGCCGATACAGCATCGCTATCTCCCACTTCAATACCTTCTATATGGGCATGTTGAATCAATAAGCCGGTTTCGCGATGAATCAAAAAAACTTGTTCAACCCGATAAACCAGCGTTTTTTGTAAGATGAAATCTGAATAAGCTATTCCTTTGATTATCGCCTGTATACGCCAAATTAACCCTTTGATAGAAAAACTTTGTTCTAAAGTTCTATTGATACGTTGTAGGATAGTTTTGAATGTTTCATTGATGGATTTACGAATCGCAGGTCCCATCACCGGAAACAGGGCATCGGCAAATGGGCCTACATCTTGATTAATGGACAGTTTTATACAATGTTCTACCGGCGTTTGCAGGGATTGTGTGAGTTTCACTTCCCCATACTGGGCACTTGATATGGCCGGCTGGTCTGCGAGACGAATGGCATTTGGTAAAACGTTGGCAACTTCTTGTGCCCGTTGTTGAGGATTATTGAAATGCTGTTCTAATTCATTAAAACGTAATGTGACTTGTTCAATCTGTTTAGCCTGTGTGTTTTCAAAGCTGTTGAGATGTTCATCCAACTGACTGAGTTGCGTTTGTTGAGTAACCTGTGCTTTTTCAAGCGTACTGAGAGATTTATCTAACTGACTGAGTTGCGTTTGTTGAGTCGCCTGTGTTTGTTTAAAGGTGTTGAGTAGCTTTATCAACTGACTCAGTTGCAGATGTTGACTAACTTGTGCATTTTCAAGGTTATTAAGAGATTTTTCGATATCATTCAGTTCAGTCTGTTGTGTTTGTACATAATAATTTAATTGATTGAATTGAGTACTATTTTCTTGTTTAATATCTTCTATGTGCTTTTCTAGGCGGCTCAGTTGCTTCTGCCCTAAAACGTGTGCCTGTTCAAGATTATCAAGAGAGGTATCTAAGTCATTGATTTGGGTTTTAAGCGTTTGCAAAAAGGCCTTGATTGGTTTAATCGCATCTTCTGTGGTTCTACGCAAAAGAGGCCCCATGACGGGCAAAATGGCTTTTACAAAACTTTGTGGGTACTCTTTAACACAAGTCACCACTGGCGTTTGTAAAGCTGAGATCAAATCTGCTTGATCAAGCAAGGCCCGCAAAGCCGTGGGTAAAACTTCTGCGATATCCTGAGTGCGTTGGCGGGGATCGTTAACGCGTGTTTCCAAACGCGCCAACCTCTGTTTGTCAGCCGTTCCTAGAAGCGAAGCTAATTGTTCAAGTTCATCCATAGGTTAAAATGAATTCAGTGCGAAAGAGTACAAGGTTTACTTTGTACTTGTGCTGGAGTACAAAGTTTACTTTGTACTTGTGCAAGGTAAATTTTCACTCTCCCTGTCAGGTGATGAAAATTGTGAATTTGGTGAGGTGTTATCGTTCCCACGCCAGTGTGGGAATACATTGGCTTTGCTACAGCAAAGTAGTCCACGAAGACTGTTTGCTGTAGCAAACCGACTGGGCTCCCACAAAGGCGCGCTCATCGTTATACACAAATATTTAAGCATTTTATTTTAATGATATTTATGTAGAGTGGGCCCGTTTTTTTTGCCGGCCCCTTAAGCTTAGACGGTGGGCAAGAAAAAGACCTTGCCCACCCTACATTTTGGCTAATTGTTCAAGTTCATCCATAGGTTAAAATGAATTCAGTGCGAAAGAGTACAAGGTAAATTTTCCTGACGTTTTAAGACCTTCAAGGTTTAGCAAACCTTGAAGGTCTGTGCTGTCAAAAGCACCAGCGCGGAATAAGTTATTCTTCTTCTGACGGGTTATCAAAGTTTTTCGTCAAGCGCACCGCCATTTCATTGAAAAACGCCGCTAAATCGCTGCGGTTTACTTTTTCATCTTGTAAAAAGGCAACTTCTTGGTTGATCAAACCCGTTAAGCTGTCATTTTGCTGACGTTGTTGCATGGTAAGTTCTTGAAATTTGTTCAACGTCTGTTGGCGTAAATTCCGCAGCTCCCGGCTGACTTGTTCATCCAATTGCGTGAAGCGAGCGTTTAGTTCATTTTTCAGAGCTTTGATATCACGTTCTAAATCAGAAAGGGAGGACTGACGCTCTTGCCGATCCAACTTGGCTTTTTCACTCAGGCTGTCAATTTCGCCGTCCATTCGCTCTTCAATGGTTTTGATGCGTTGAAACACATCATCGCGAAAATTCCGGCTTTCCTGAGCGACGTGTTCTTCAAGGCGTTTAAAGCGCTTGTCGTAATCACGCATTTGTCCGCCAAACAAGAGATCACGAATCTTATCGACACTACCAACACCTGCCCCCACCCCTTCAGCCATTGCTAGGGCTTGAGTTTGGGTGTTCTCTAGCTGTTGCAAACTGGTTTCGGCATCCCGTAATTTTTGGTCAAGCACAGCTGGCCTGACCGAGCTAAGGAGGGTGGTTCGGTCCTGATTCTGATTCGGTTGGCCGTTTTTTGAAGGCGTGACGGAAACCACGCGGGATTTCTCAGACTTTGTGGTGTCTGGCGTTATAGCATCTTTATTCTGATACATGAATGGTTCTCCTTCGTCAAGTTTTATTGCCAAATTATGTGAACGGTAAGACATGTTATCCTGCTTTGAGCGAGTCAATACCGTCGTTTGCATAAAGCGAATAGCGAATAGCGAATGATTTATAGTTTTTCTAGAAACCGTAAAGCGTTTTGGAAACGCTTTACGGTTTTGCCCTAAAGAACGTCTGTATAACTACAAGGATTACTTATAAAAAAGGATTAGTTCGCGCTTTTGTTGGGCTTTTTTGGGTTTAAGTTAAAGTAAAGCCCATTTTCAATCAAAAATCCGTTTTTATAAAATATATTAAAAATTGGCAGTTCCAAATTCCCTTGTCAGGCATTATCATTCGTTTCAGGCGAACCTGGTACGAAAAAACTTGCCTAAAACCTTGTCAAGTTACTTACCATTCGCTTAATAATCCGCTCAAAAATTTTAATTTAATTCATAGAGTGATATTTTGGAGGTGGGGTATATTTTGATGGGAAGTTCACTTAAAAATGCGCTTAAAATGGTAATGATATAAAAAATAAACTTTTGATGATTTTATTGAGTGAACGAAGAGTTATTATGAAAAAAAATTTATGGGGTTTGTGAAATATTTTGGTTCTATTTATTTGTATGGTTAATCTGTTTAGAAATTTTGTAGGTTTACCATTAAACAAAAGCGCCCTTTAGTTAAAGTGTTTCGGGAATTCATGTCTCATTCCTGAAACAACCAGCAAAAAATAGTTTATTCGTGTCGTTCATTATGAACGAATGGCTTCCAACTTTTTTCGCAAACAAAAGCGGGTATCGACGTTCATTACACCTCGTATCGCGAGTCAGGTTGGAAGCCGTTTTGACGTTAAATAACAAGAAATTCAGCACTTATTAACATAAGTTAATGAAAAATAATAAATTCTTTTTAGATGAACTATTCGCCATTTGCTATTTGTTATTATAAATAACAATCCGTTAATAATTTTAGGTCAAAATTGTTCTGAGCATTATCGAAAAGGAAAAACTTTTGTGGACAACTTTATTAATAACTCATGTTACGCACAACGCTCGATCGAGAGTCAATCGGGGCAACCATAAAGAATTGTCCCTACATTTCGTTATATATTGTAGAGGCTCTCGCGGTATCCCCTTTCATTTAACGACCATCAACAATCTCAAATCGCGAATAACAAACAACGGCCTTCGCATTTCACTTAACGGCCAGAAATAATCGCAAATCACGAATACAGAACAGCAACCTTCGCATTAACGGCCATAAATAATATCAAATCGCGAATAGCAAACGACAGGCTCTTATGACGCACAACGCTCCTTTGAGTCAATCGGGGCAACCATAAAGGGGGCAACCATAAAGGATTGCCCCTACATTGAGTCATTTATAACCCAATAAAATACGTGAATTCAACGGGTTGCCACAGCGGTATTTTGAGCTGGGCAAAAACATTGAATAATAAAATCAATCGATTATAGATAGCAGCTTGGGTTAATAGTAGTTTCAACAGAACCAAAAACTAAAAACGGATCTACCCACCACTATCGGCGTTTAGAGGCTGTGCGCTTTTTGGTTGGTCGAGATGAATTTTGGGGCCGTTCTGAAGATTGAGGCATTGAATGGGTAGAAGGTGGTGGTACATTTAAGCCTACCAATTGCAATAGTGCTTGTTGGCTTTGTTCATCCAAATCAACGTATTCGCCCATCCGTAAACCTTTCGGCAAAAAAACGGGGCCAAAACGTATTCTCATCAAGCGGCTAACCGTCACACCTTGCGATTCCCATAACCGCCGCACTTCGTGGTTGCGACCTTCATTGAGTATGACATGATACCAATGATTTGCACCGACTCCACCGGCATCGATAATTTGCTTAAAACGCGCCATGCCATCATCCAATTGAACCCCATTGTGCAGGCGTTTAAGCATCGCTTTGTCTACTTCACCGAGAATTCGCACCGCATATTCGCGCTCAATGTTATAAGAGGGATGCATTAAACGGTGGGCTAATTCACCATCCGTTGTGAGCAATAATAAGCCGGCGGTGGTCAAATCCAAGCGCCCCACGTTAATCCAACGTCCTTGTTTGGGTCGGGGCAATTGCTCAAAGACTGTTGTGCGTCCATCGGGATCATGGCGGGTACAAACTTCACCCACCGGCTTGTGGTAACACAAAATTTTTCGCGGGGGCTCAGACAATCTGGACAGGCTGATTTTATGTCCATCGACGCGAATTTCATCATTTGTGCTAACACGCTCCCCAATGGTTGCGGTGTGCTGATTAATTTGTACACGCCCATCTTGAATCCATGTTTCAATTTGCCGCCGCGATTCCAATCCCGCCCTTGCTAACACTTTTTGTAATTTTTCAGGCGGAGAGGGAGATTTTATCTCGTCTCGTGAGTTAGAAGATTTTGGTGATTTTTCAGTTGGATAGGAAGATTTTCTCTGGCCTCGTGAGCCGGGAGATTTTTTAAATTTTTCATTCGGATAGGAAGATTTTTTCTTGCCTGGTGAGTTAGAAAACATGGTTGTTTATCCTTTAAATAAGAAGATCGCTCCAAGGGGATCGATCCAAGGGGATCGATCCAAGGAGAAAGGGGAAAAGGCCGTTTCCAATTCCATATTCTTAATTCCTAATTCTCAAGTCTCAAATCCCAATTATAGCCAGATAAAAACTGATTGTAACGGATTTTGAGGACTAATTTGCAATTCGAGAACCTACAGTTCTGTGAATAAAAAATAGTTACCAACATGTTAAGAACACTGGGGGCAAAATCCGTGATAACCCGAAATTTTTCTGGAGGAGCAAATTAACTGCTACCAAAAAATGGGACAAAGTGAGACATTATTGTACTTTTTGTCCAATAAATTAGCCAGCTTGAAAATGAAATCAAGTGACATTATAATTAAAAGTTGAGTCAGGTTGACTCAATAACGAGAAAAGTTTTCCCGTACTTGGTATTGAGAACTGAAGATTGGTAAATTGGTGTTCAAGCCTCGGCTTGGAGGCCAATTTGACCCGAAGGGACTGTCTTC
>QNER01000240.1 GCA_003646175.1 Candidatus Parabeggiatoa sp. nov. 1 | reverse complement strand
GTTATTACAATAATTGTAAAAGAAGAAATAAGCTTAGGAGAGGAGCCGTGTGAGGTAAAAGTCTCAAGCACGGTTTTGAAGACGAGTCGGCCATGGCGACATGGTCGACTTAGTTTAACAGAGAAAACACGTCAAATAGGGAATTGGGGTTGTCGGGGTAATAATTTTATTTTAAATTGGTGGTGGGCATGAAAAGTCACGGTTTTTACTTAGTGTCGACGGGGCTTCGATTAGTAAAATGGGCGGGAATAAAATTTTACCGTAGCGAACCGCGCCACGTTTTAGATTGGGCTCTGGCTGTCCGGTACCACGGACCGAACGAGGCGGAGGAATCGTTCCCCCATGACTCTCAGCTTGCTGGAATTTTCTTCAGAAAATGCTTTCGCTGCCAGAGACGAATCAAAATCCATGGCTCGCAGCGTGTTAAAACGGATACTATCCAAGGAAGGGATAGCATCCGTAAAATGGCTAGAATTGGGTAGAATTGGTATTACCCTTATTCTGATTCATAAGCCATGATTACCCCAGCAAGCCCATTACCAATTACCCTTCTGCCCCAGCAAGACCATTATGTAAGTGCCCGAAAACGAATGATTTAACACTGTGAGCTATGTACACGACAAAAAATATAACTATCTAAATAGGTATAGATAGGTAGGGGCCGAGCGAGCCGCACAAAAGTGGTCTGACGTTCATAACGAAATGGCTCACTTGCACGCCACCGTTTTTATTGTGAGAAACGGAGTGTGCTGAGCAAAAATGTATAATAAATACAATAGGTTACGTTTTTTTGTCCTGTACAAAGCACTGTGAGTATACAAAGGCTTGAATTATGAATAGCATGGATATCCATCAAATTTTTCAGCACCTTCATCACCGCTATCCGTTTTTATTAATTGACCGAGTCCTTGACTACACGGCGGGTGAATCCCTAGTTGCCATCAAAAATGTGACATATAATGAGCCGTTTTTTCAAGGCCATTTCCCACAGCGTCCGGTGATGCCCGGGGTGTTGCTTATCGAAGTGATGGCGCAAGCCACCGGGATATTATCTTTTAAAACCGCTGAGGTACAACCAGACGATAACTCGTTGTACTATTTGGTTGGTGTGGATAATGCTCGCTTTAAACAGCCAGTTGAGCCGGGCGATCAATTATTGGTCGAAGTCAAACTGGTACGCATCACCCGTGGGGTGTGGAAATACGCGGCAACCATCAAAGTGGATGATAAGTTGGTTGCAAGTAGCGATCTTATGTGCATGAAAAGAGATATACCAACTTGATTTCAGCACACGCTCTAATTGATCCAAAAGCCGAATTGGATAGCGATGTCGAAGTGGGCCCTTATTCCATCATCGGCGCGAATGTACAAATCGCGGCCGGGACTTGGATAGGCCCCCATGTGGTAATTAAAGGTCCGACCCAAATTGGGCGCGACAATAAAATTTACCAATTCTCCTCGCTAGGGGAAATTCCTCAAGATAAAAAATATATGGGGGAATTGGAAACCCACTTGGAGATCGGCGATCGCAATGAAATCCGCGAATATTGCACCATGAACCGAGGAACGCTACAAGGTGGCGGTGTTACGCACATTGGAAATGACAACTGGATTATGGCTTATTGCCATATTGCTCATGACTGTTGGGTAGGCAATGAGACTATTTTCGCCAATGGTGCATCCTTGGCGGGACATGTACGAATTGAAGATCATGTGATTTTGGGCGGTTTTACTTTGGTTTATCAATTTTGTGCGATGGGTGTACATAGTTTCTCTGGTGCAAGTAGTTTGATTTTCAAAGATGTCCCCCCGTTTGTGACGGTGTGGGGAAATCGTGCCAAAGCTTACGGTATCAATAAAGAAGGTTTAAAACGTCGGGAATTTAGTAGTGAGACAATTAGGGCTTTGCACAAAGCCTACAAAATCATTTATAAACAAAAATTGACTATAGAACAAGCGATTGAAAATCTTAAAGAACTCAGTGAAGAATACGAAGAAGTCGGCCAAATGGTGACATTTTTGCAGCAATCGAAACGCGGCATTGTTCGATAAAAGTTTTCCCGTTGGTAATAGCTAATGGGTTCTTCGCGAAAAACTGGGGCAAAGAGCCCATTACCAAAAATGATAGTCAAAACATGCGTATTGGTATTCTTGCTGGCGAGTTATCAGGAGACTTATTAGGTGGCGGACTCATTAACGCGCTACGTGCCAGCCATCCTGAAGCCTTCATTGAAGGCATTGGCGGCCCCAAAATGTTGGCAGCCGGTTTCCACAGCCACTATCCTTTAGAAACCCTGTCAGTGATGGGCTTAGTAGAAATCTTCAAACATTATCCCCGCCTCAAAAAGTGTCGTGATAGTTTGCGCGACCATTTTTTGCAACACCCCCCCGATGTCTTTATCGGCATTGATGCCCCCGATTTTAATATTGGTTTAGAACAAGCCCTAAAAGCGGCCGGCATTCCCACCATCCATTATGTGAGTCCTTCAGTCTGGGCATGGCGACAATATCGCTTGCGTAAAATCGCTCGCGCCTGTGATTTGATGCTGACTGTGTTTCCTTTTGAAGCCGACTACTATCGACAGCACAACATCCCGGTGCGGTTTGTTGGACATTCTTTAGCCGATGAAATTCCGTTGCAGACTGACAAACATGCGGCCAGAATGCGTTTAGGTTTACCAACAGAAGGTGTGTGGGTGGCACTATTGCCGGGCAGTCGGCGCAATGAAGTCCGTCAACTGGGTATCCCCTTTTTGCAGACTGCTCGTTGGTTACTGGCACAGCGTCCTGATTTACGCTTTATTGTGCCATTAGCCAATGTCCATTTAAAACAACTATTTACTCAGCAAGTCACTGAAATTGCGCCATATTTACCATTAACCCTACTGGCAGGACAATCACACGAAGCAATGGCAGCCGCTGATGTTGTGCTAATGACTTCAGGTACAGCAACCCTTGAAGCTATGTTGCTAAAACGGCCTATGGTGGTGGCTTATCGTATGGCTGAATTAACTTACTGGTTAGCTAAGGCTTTAGTGCATATTCCCTATTTTTCCTTGCCCAATCTGCTCGCCCAAGACAAATTAGTGCCAGAGTTTTTACAGCATCAAGTGGTTCCAGAACAATTGGGCACTGCGGTATTACACTGGTTAGAAAATCCCGCCCAAGTTGAAGCATTACAAAATCGTTTTACCGAATTACACCACCATTTACGCCTTTCAGCGAGTCAACAGGCAGCTCAAGCGGTGTTATCAATCATTGAGGAAAAAGAAGGGAAAAGGGGGGAGCGAAAAGGGGAAAGGTAAAGATTTTTTCGTTCCCGGCAAAAACCGGGAATTGGGAATTGGGAATTGGGAATGGTTCATGACTCGATGTTCCAGTTTTTGATGCTATACTTTGTTCCCTTGTTCAGTGTGAAAATGAAACAAGAGGTTATGGTTTACAAGGTTCGCATTTCTATTGAGGTTGAACCTGGGGTGGTGAAAATTGTGAATTGTGAATTGTGAATTGTGAAGTATTAATTGTTAATGAAAAAATGGTTATTGAACTCACTATTTTTATTGTCGCTGCGAGCCATGGATTTTGCTCCGTCTCTGTCCGCTTTAGCATTTTCTGAAGAAAATTCCAGCCGTCGTAAAGTCATGGGGGAACGATTCCTGAGCTCGCATCGGTGCGTGGTACCGGACAGCCAGAGCCCAATCTAAAACGTTACGCGGTTCGCTACGGTAAAATGTTTATTCCCGCCCATTTTACTAATCGAAGCCCCGTCGACACTAAGTATTTTTTTTAAAATGCGGCACAAAAATGGGAGCACTTTTTGTCACCAAGTCACCGGATTTTCACCACCCCAGGTTGAACCACATCCACCTAAAAAAATTAAATCCGTTAAATCCGTAAAGAAGTTGTACTTCCAATATCCTTAGCTTTGCTACCAATTGACAGCATCGCTCCGACTGGTGGCAAATCTCCCATTACCCATTACCTATTACCCATTTAAAATGAGTTTTGTAAACGACTCTTATTTAACTTTGAAAGGAGGACTCATTCTAGAATGAACGCTAAAACGCTCAGTATTTTAGCCATCATCACTTCGGCGGTAGTCGTTGCTGCGGTTCTATTAACGCAACCTCAAACCGCAACCACTAAAAAGGGAAATTTTTTTCCTGACTTGCAGTCTGTTCTTAATGACGTGACGGAAATCAGCGTCAGCCGGAAAGACGAAACTGTTACCCTGATACGTAGCGATGGGCAATGGCTGCTCAAGGAAAAACATAGTTATCCGGTGGAACTGGATAAAGTCTACAAACTATTGCTCGGAGCTGCCGATTTGACGATTCTGGAAGCCAAAACGAGCAAACCGGCACTTTATTCCAAAATCGGCGTAGAGGATGTCTCCGAAGAAGGTGCCAAGTCTACTCTGTTGACTTTCAAAAAGACTGAGGGTGAAACGGTGGCAAGTTTGATTGTTGGTCATGATCGGACTGCCAAAATCGATTCGACGCGCCAAGAAATCTATGTCCGCAAACCCGATGAGAAGCAAACGTGGCTCACCTTGGGGCAATTGCCAATAGAGAAAGATCTGGCGGATTGGTTGGATCCGGAAATTGTCAATATCGACAGCGATAATATCCGCCAAGTGAGCATAACGCATCCTGACGGTGAACACTTTTTAATCCTTAAAAATACGCCCAAGGATGAGGATTATCAGATGGCTGATTTGCCTAAGAATGCTAAAGTCAAATCTGCCTATGTGCTTAATCAGATTACAGCGACTTTGAATCGTTTAAATTTGGACGATGTGGCGGTGGCAAGCGACTTTGTGTTTGATGACAACACAAGCAATAGCGCCGTTTTTACCACGTTTGACGGGCTTGAAGTCGCTATGACAACGATGGAAAAGGAAGGTAAACACTACGCGAAATTTGCGGCTGCATTTAATCCAGATGCCGTCTATGTAGAGCCACCAAAAAAGGATGAAGATGAAACCGCGTCTGAAGGAGAAGAATCCCAGCCTGAAAATGAAGCGGATGAAAACGCTGAAAAGGCGGAAGAAAAACCCAAAGTGGATGCCAAAAAGCAGGCCGACACTTTAAATGCCAAGTTTAAGGGCTGGGTTTATGAACTGTCTAAATACAAGGTGGATGATTTGGAGAAACGGCGCGAGGACTTCATTGAAGTGGAAGAGCCGCCTGCTGCCGAAGAGCCGGATGAACAATCGCCAACTATGGAGCTAAAGGGAAGTGATGACTTACCAGTACCGTTTACGATGCCTGATTTCAGGGAAAACTTGTTAACACCGTTTGGAACGCCCAGCACAGCGACTGAAACGCCAATGTTACCGTTCACTGGTGAGTGATATAAACCTGACAGGTTTTTGAAACCTGTCAGGTTTTTTCAAACCTCTTTCCCCTTTTCGCTCCCCCCTTTCCCCTTTCGCTGTGTCAAATACCATGCCAATTGTCCAAACACGAAAATACCAAGATAGTCAAAGGTTAAATCCAACCAATCAAACGAGCGATTTTCAATAAACAGTTGCGAAAATTCTTCAAGCGTCACAATAACTAATATAATGACACTGCCTTTAAGAAAAGATAGCTTAAACAGTTTAAATTTCTGACTGTTGAGGAGAATGTTAACAAAAAATGCCAACAATCCCATCAAGATAAAATGTCCCCATTTATCGCCATAAGGAATTCCTTTAACCAAATGCTTGAGGATATGTATATAATCGCCTTGGTTAGCAAAAGCGATAATCAGCAGTATCAGGAAGATGTAGAGTGCGGTTATTCTTTTGATATTTTTCATTTGTTAAAGATACTTAGCATTAAAATTAAAACGGATACTATCCCTAAGAAGGGATAGCATCCGTAAAATGGGTTAAAACCTTCGATGTTTGGCAAACCTCGAAGGTTTTGTGATTAGTGATGGCGCGTGTGTATCATTTGTGGCTGTTGTGCTGGCATAGATTGCACTGTGCGGCTTTGAGTGTGTCCACCGTTTGGTTTAGGGCAGCCATTTGCAGTGCCATGCGTTGCATCATGGCTTCAAGCGTGGCAATTCTGTCTTGCTGTTCGGCAATGGTGGCTGATTTTTGCTCAATGGACTGTTGTTGTTCTTTGGCAGCTTCAACCAGTACTGCTGTCAATTTACCGTAGGCTATGGACTTATAGCCTTCGCTGTCCGTTGACACCACTTCAGGCAATACCTTTTCCACCTCTTGAGCAATTAGCCCCACTTGGACACCCGCATTCTGCGCTTTATCTTTCCATTCAAAGCTAACCCCGCGCATTTTGGCAAGTTTGGCGGTGGCGTTTTCAAGTGGCTGGATGTTCTGCTTGAGGCGTTTGTCGGAAGGGCTGACGTTGTCTCCTCGAATTGTTCCCGCAACATCCAGTTTGTATTGCGGATTTGCAGTGCCTACACCAACGTTGCCGTTGAGTTTCAAAACCATAACATCTTTGTAGGGAGTAGCATTTTGGTATTCCCTAATGTATAGGGCTTTATTACTGGGTGCTTTGAAGATACCCCAATAAGTAGTATCCGGGTCATTAAAATATATTCCCGAATTACCTGCTGACTCAATTGTTATAAAACCCTCAGCATTAGCATGAACGTGTAAGTTTGTTTCCGGACTCGTTGTACCAATACCAACGTTGCCCTTGTCAATCAGCACATTGCCACCTGCATAATGTAGACCATTGCTCTTGGACTCCCAGTAGGAATCGCCCTGATTTCCTTTAGTGCCTTGGGGCCCTGTTGGCCCCGCAACACCTTGTGGTCCTTGCTCACCGTTCTCACCTTGCGGGCCTTTAGAACCTTGTGAGCCTGTCTCACCTTTAGGGCCGGGATCACCTTTCTCACCCTGTTCCCCCTGTTCTCCCTTCAGACTTTGCCAGTCAGTACAAACCCACTGACTACCATCCCACTGAGCCGCTGACACTTGTCCACGACAAGGTAAACTGCCCAACGTCGTCTGATCCACCGTCCTAGCATGAAACGCATAAGGAACGCTGGAGATAGGGAGCATCCGTGAGCTGCCATCCACTTCAAGATGTAATTGCTGCACTTGGCTAAAATCAACGGTGGCTAAACTCATTTGGCTGCCTAGCAGTACCGCAAATACACCCCGCCTAACGGGCACCCCGGTATGTTGTTCTATCCAGTCGGTGCCGGGTATAAAAAAAGTCAGGTGAGTCGTCCCGTCTACCGGCTTACCCGAATCGTCGGATAAATAGCCTTGGAAACTGATAGTACTGGGGACATCGGCATAACCCAAATAGGGCATCATGCCCAGCCATAACACAAAAAGTGCTTTTAAAACAGGTAGTTTCATTCATTTCTCCTGTGGTTGATGGTAAAAAAAGTCATCAGTGTAAACTGATAACTGACGAGTTGTCAAGCGATGTTGTGAACGCTTGAACTTGTGGATGGCTATATTACGATTTTTCGGGTTGGTGATCAAGTGCTTTGGGCGCATTCCCATTTTCCGGGTCATCATATATATGAGTACAACGAATTACGTGGATAAACGAATTACCCCCCCCAAAAACTCGGCGTGTTTCTCATTGATAATCCTTCAGCTTACTTTTTTTCGTCCCATTTGCTCAAACGAATCCCATCCACGAAATAATCAAGGTTCGCCAAGCTTTATTCGTTTATCCACGTAATTCGTTGTACTTAACCGTGAAAATGGGAATGCGCCCAGTTTATTGAGACGGCTTACCACCTATCAGTTTCTAAATAAGTACAACTCGACTTGACAAGTTTTTAGCCTGACAATAGTAACTTCAATACGATTGTATATGAACAGATTAAAACCGTTAACTACAAGGATTGTATATAACAAAGGATTGGATCGTGAACTGTCCGGTTTAAATATCGATTATGTTGTTGAATTTGCCCAAACAGACACTTGCCGCTATAGTTTTTTTTAATCAGCATCAATATACAATCATTGTTAGTTATAGGTTTTTTAAATCCTTTCTTATATACAATCCTTGTAGTTTGGCTTTAGAAAAAACTTGAACATCAAGTACAACGAATTGAGTACAACGAATTTGCGAAAAAAACGAATGGTGAATGGTGTAATTAACCCAAACACTTAAATTTTATGGATAATTTAATTCGTTTATTTCGTCAATTCGTTGTACTCAACTAAACTGATAGGGGGTAAGAATTGAGACGGATACTATCCCATCGAGGTATAGCATCCGTAAAATACAGTCACATCCCCCAAACAATAATCGTTTGGTTTTTATAAGTCTGCGCCTCAGAGAATATTTTATCCTCCCACGCACGATTGGGATCTCGGTCAAATACCAATAAATGCCCTTCGCTCGTGCCAGCCTTATCCATATATTGCCAAGTCGGTTTTAAACCCTGAGCGATAGTGCTTGGTCGAGAATGATGTAACAATTTGAGTTCAATCACAATTTTTTGCACACCAGAAGAAACCGGCCAGATAACCAATAAATCGGTCCGCATCCGCCCTAAACCATATTCACGTTCAACTCGCCCGCCACTATTCACAATGCGCTGTAAGAAGGCCTGCAATAATAATTGGGATCCCGCTTCCTGATATTGAAATTGTTGCAGCCAGTGTTCGGAATTTTCCCGAAAAAAGCTTTGGAAAGCAGCCAAGAGTTTATCGATATTGAGTTTGCCAGAAGTTGTATCAACATACCAAGCGGTTTCTTGAACCATACCCATTTGAAAGCCCCAACTCAACTCCCGCGGAATGACTTCCTGATAAATGCGGTTAGCGATTTCAGTGTGACCATTTTGGTTTTGATGCACTAAACCTAAATCGACAACATACTCAGTATCTTCTTTCGACAGCGGAATTTGTTCGCCTAACAACATAGGCTGAATCACACGCTGGACTCGCGCTTCTTTGAGCTTATCCATCAACTGATCCAGATGTGTTTCACGCCGTAAAATCAGATTTTCTTTGGCCTGTTCAACCATTTCAGTTGTGATCGAGACCGAACGGTTGCGATGTGCTTTGATTTCAAAACCAACTTCATACCCCAACGCATTGACTAACCAAGGCTGTCCTCGCGTTAATTTCCAAGCTAAATCAATGACTTCAGGTTCAAACCATTGCCCAGTTTCTTGCGTGTGCTGCGTGTATAACGTTTTAATGTCGGCTTTAGTAAAGTTGCCCAAGCGCAACGATTCGGCTTTGACATTAAAAGCACTGCCCCCAGTGATAATCGCTTTCTCGAGCTCTGAGTGAATCCGATAATCACGCACATCACGTACACCGCACAAAATAATGCTTTGAGGGAATAGAGCCGGACGTTTTGCATAGCCGGCTCTCAGTTGGCGTAAGACAGTAATTAAGGTATCGCCTACTAACGCATCTACTTCGTCTATCAAAAGCACCAGTGGTTTTGGATTCACTTTAGCCCAGCGCGTGAGTATCTCATTCAACGCCATTTCGCCACCATATTTATTCAAAATCTCCAGCCAGTTCTCATCCAACCAAGAATCGGGAAAAAATCACGCGCCATTGAGGCCATTTCACCTAAAATGGCCCTGATGCCGCGATTCACATCTTCCCGGG
>QNER01000239.1 GCA_003646175.1 Candidatus Parabeggiatoa sp. nov. 1 | reverse complement strand
ATTTTCATGAAAATGAGGCGTACTTCGCGCCAATGATTTGCAAACCGTTTTTAGTAAAATAATTATACTAAAAGTACAGCGGATTTACGGATTTGACGGATTGATTTTTTTAAGGCGGTTGTGGTTGAATGTCAATATATAAATGTTCATAAAAATATTTAGGCAAAACCGTAAAGCGTTGCAAAAACCTTGAAGGTTTCTAATTGAAATTAAATTTTGGTTGTGCCAGCCAGCCAGGGGCGTTGCCCCTGGCTATATTAATTTCGGGTAGTCCTGTTCCAGTCGTGATGGTGTTCAAACGGATACTATCCCGGCAAGGGGTAGCATCCGTCAAATCACTACATGTTTAGGACTACCAATTCCTTAATTCCTATCGTGCGTGCCATTAGGGGAATTCCCACCGTTGCCGAAATTGGAAAAAACTATGTGGCAAGATGAAGTTAACAAAGTTGCGTTAGGCATTCGTAGACGGGTTTTTGAACATACTATTAAAAATAATGGCGGCTACTTAAGTCAAGCCTGTTCATCGGCTGACTTTTTAGCCACCCTTTATGTCAAAACCATGAATTTAGGGCCGAGTATCGCGCCACCTATTCCCCCACCGTTTGCTGGGCCTCCTAATGCGAATAATCCGAACAGTTTTACTGGTGCAGGGTATCATGGACCCAAAAGCGATGAATTAGATCGGTTTTTTATCAGCCCTGCCCATTATGCCTTAGTCATTTATGCTGCGCTGGTAGAAACCGGGCGAATGGCGCCTGAGGGGTTAGCAATGTTTAACCAAGACGGTGGCAGTGTTGAAATGATTGGCGCGGAGCATTCGCCGGGCATGGAAGTGACGACGGGTTCATTAGCTCAAGGCTTAAGCATGGCTGCCGGTGTCGCGCTGGCAATAAAACTTAAACAAGAAGCTAAACGTGTTTGGGTATTTTTGTCCGATGGTGAACTTCAAGAAGGGCAAACTTGGGAAGCGTTTCAAGTTATCCGCCATTACAATCTGAATAATTTGGCGATTATCGTTGATGTGAACGGGCAACAATGTGACGGCGCGATGGAATCGGTACTCAGTTTGGGCAATGCGGCTGATAAACTGGCTGCTTTTGGTGCTGATGTGATTGAAGTAGATGGGCATGATATTGAAGCGGTGCAGAAGGCGGGGGAAATGCGGCCTGAAAGTAGCGCGTTAGTTATCTTGGCAAAGACGAATCCTTATCAGGGGATGGATTATTTGCAAAAAAGATGGCCTCGGCTGCATTATGTCCGTTTTAAATCGCAAGAAGAAGCACGAGCATTGGAAGTGGCTATCAGAAAGCAGCTTTATTAATGAAGACGGTGAGTACAATGAATGACGGGGATAAACGAATCTTTAACACCACTAACTACAATGTGTTAATAGCGAACTACAAGGATTGCTTATAATAAAGGATTGATTCGTCAGTATTGCCACAATCTAATCCTTTATTATAAACAATCCTTGTAGTTATCTTCTAGGTACAGGGCCAAAAAGTGTTTAAGCTGTGAGGCTATCGCTTTTTGGTGGCGTTAATAGCGAACTACAAGGATTGCTTATTATAAAGGATTGATTCGTCAGTATTACCACAATCTAATCCTTTATTATAAACAATCCCTGTAGTTATCTTCTAGGTACAGGACCAAAAAGTGTTCAAGCTGTGATGTTATCGCTTTTTGGTGGCGTTAACAGCGAACTACAAGGATTGCTTATTATAAAGGATTGATTCGTCAGTATTACCACAATCTAATCCTTTATTATGGAATCTTCGGTGTTCATAGATTTTATGTTGGTAAAATAGGAACCGGGATATTGCAGTTGGTGACTTTAGGTGGGCTCGGAATCTGGACACTTATCGATTTCATCATGATTATTGTCGGTGCATTTACTGATAAAGAGGGCAACAAAATCACCCAGTGGACGTAAAAAGCTAACCCGTCTAACAAGGCACAGCATTGACGGCTTTTCCGCTACGCAGAAAAGCCGGGCTACCCTTTATCGCGGCGACACTTTATCATTCACAATGAAATCTTAAAAACCCAAGAATCCTCGCATTCGTTCTAGCTGTTTCGCCTTGGGTGGATATAGACGTTCAAATAGGGCAAAACCGTAAAGCGTTGCAAAAACCTTGAAGGTTTCTAACTGAAATTATTATTCTTACAAACTATAGCCAAAAGCCGCCGAAAAAGACTTTTCTATGTTCCGTTGCGCCAGCATCACAGACGAACAAAACGCTGGCGCATCAAAACGGGCTTCCCTGCTTTTGCGTGGCAACTAAAAACAATTAAAAATAAGTACTTACCGCCGCTTCCAATGTATCACGCATATCCGGATCATCGGTGAGCGGACGCACTAACGTCATATTACAAGCCGCTTGGGGTTCAATGCCTTTAGCAATCAAGTTGCCGGCATAAACCAGTAAGCGTGTAGAAATACCTTCATCCAGTCCATGCCCCTTCAAATTACGGCCTCGGTGAGCAATCGCTACCAACTTTTCCGCAACCGCTATTTCAGTGGCAGTCTCGTGGGCAACAATCTCCGCTTCGACATTTGGGTCGGGGTAATCAAAATCTAATGCACCAAACCGTTGCTTGGTAGACTGTTTTAAGTCCTTCATCAAACTTTGATAACCCGGATTATAGGAAATGACTAATTGAAAATCAGGATGGGCTGTGACTAACTCGCCTTTTTTCTCCAATGGCAAGTTTCGGCGATGGTCAGTGAGAGGATGAATCACAACTGTGGTATCTTGACGGGCTTCGACAACCTCGTCAAGATAACAGATGGCCCCACTACGCGCCGCAATGGTCAATGGTCCATCCTGCCAACGAGTGCCACTCGCATCCAACAAAAATCTTCCTACCAAGTCAGATGCCGTCAGGTCCTCGTGACAGGCTATGGTAATCAATGGCTTTTGTAATTTCCATGCCATGTATTCCACAAAACGGGTTTTACCGCAACCGGTGGGCCCTTTCAGCATGACGGGCATACGAGCCGCATAAGCAGCTTCATAAAGTGAGACTTCGTCGCCAAGGGTGCGATAATAAGGTTCTTCTTTAATACGATATTGTTCAGCATCACTCATGTTTGATGTTTTCCTCTTATGTTAATGAATTATGATTCGTTCCTGGGTAACGCTCACCAAATATACTCATACAGACAAATTTTGTCCCACGCGAAGAACTTCCGACAGCGAATGGAAAAACCAGCGCGTCGCTTTAACGGATACTATCCTGCAAAGGGATAGCATCCGTCACTGCTTTCGTTCCTAGCCGAAACTTCTTATTATATATCATAGCGATTTTGTTATGTAAGATTACTTAGCGCAAAAAAACTTTAACTGATTTTACGGATGCTATCCCTTCTTAGGGATAGTATCCGTTTTCACGTATGAATCCTTGTTCACGCGCTTGACGCAATAATTGCTCTTTTTGTTTAACCAAACGTTCTCTTTCAGCTTCGAGTGCTTTGCGTTCTGCCACGGCGATAGTCCGCTGTGCTTGTCTATGCGCCAAGTAGGCAAAATGTTTCATTTCTTCAACATCTTTGGCATTTTCAGCGCTTTCCAAGTTTTTTTTAGCATCGTACCGAGCTTCTATATTAGCAGTATTTGGATTAGCTTTGGCTTGAGCGTAAGTTTCACGGGCTTCTCTGAGGATATTATCTCTTTCTGGAAGACTCCCACAACCCGCGATGAATCCGCTGAGAGTCATAACGATTAGCATTTTAATGAAAGAATTACGATTGATAGCTGTGCTTATACTTACCATTGTGATTGTGAGCTTTTTTGAGTTGGATAATCATCAAATAACTCTTTGAATAGCCATGAAAAAGTTAAATTTAACTCTGAGAACGAAGGGGAACGAAGTGAGGGCGCGTTTCTATTTTCTTAGCAGACAAGAACCAACGCCCCCAACCCCGAAGGGGTTTTCAGGCTAAAGTTTCGCGAGCGAAACTTTAGCCTGAAAATGTGAATAGCCCTATAGATGTTCATATAATTAATTTCACAAGTCAAAGTTAACGGATACTATCCTATCGAGCGGATAGCATCCGTTTCGTTATTTGAATAGCCCTATAGATGTTCATATAATTAATTTCACAAGTCAAAGTTAACGGATACTATCCTATCGAGCGGATAGCATCCGTTTCGTTATTTTTTTGAAAAACCATAGGTGAAACCTAGGGAAAAAATCAACCAAACAACCCCGAAGGGGTTGAATGTGAATAGATTTTCAGGCAAAAACTTTTGCCTGAAAAGGTGAAACCTATAGTCAAAATGTAGCCCACCTCGTCTTTTTCTTGCCCACCTTAAGCTTAGGAAAAAATATCCTGAGTTTACCGATTGAGTTCTTGACGCAACATTTCAATACTATCACGCATTTCCGTGGTAGCCTGACGCGCCATTTCTAACTCCGCTTTGGCTTCAGCTAATTCTGCATCAACAATAGCCCGTTGCGCAAAACGTGTCGCCTTTTCATATTCTTCATTTTGCAGTGCTGTCGTGGCTGTTTGCAAATTATCTTCTGCGTAGCGCAGTGCTAACGGGGCAAATTCCCGCGCTTTGCTCTCTTGTGCCCGATTAATTATTAATTCTGCATTGGCGATTTTTACCATAGGCGGTTGTTTTGGCATACCGCACCCACTTATTAATAGGATACCAATGATTATAGGTACTTCTATTAAATATATAATAACTGTTTTTGCTGTCATGGAAAACGCACCTGATACAGAAAGGGGAAAGGGGAAAGGATAATTCCCAATCCCTAATTCCCAATTATAGTTGCCCAGAAAAGTTTCGCGCCAAACCTTGAAGGTTTGCCAAACCTTGAAGGTTTTTACCGGGCAACGGACGCATTACAATTAAATGCCGTTGCGCAATTCCCAATTATAGTTGCTCAGAAAAGTTTCGCGCCAAACCTTGAAGGTTTGCCAAACCTTGAAGGTTTTTACCGGGCAACGGACGCATTACAATTAAATGCCGCTGCGCAATTCCCAATTATAGTTGCTCAGAAAAGTTTCGCGCCAAACCTTCAAGGTTTGCCAAACCTTGAAGGTTTTTACCGGGCAACGGACGCATTACAATTAAATGCCGCTGCGCAATTCCCAATTATAGTTGCTCAGAAAAGTTTCGCGCCAAACCTTGAAGGTTTGCCAAACCTTGAAGGTTTTTACCGGGCAACGGACGCATTACAATTAAATGCCGTTGCGCCTGTAACTGAGGGACTTGTAAAGGTATACTTTTTAAATGCACAGGTAAATTAGCCATCTCTGCGACTTCTGTCTCAGGATAAATTCCTTTCATTGCTAACAAACAACCGTCCGCGGCACATAACCGCGCCGTTTGTGTATAAAAACGAGGCATACTGGTATAAGCTCTTGAAATAACAGTGCTAAATTTTTGCGCTGGTTGGAATGCCTCAACGCGAGTACACACCGCTTCAGCATTTTTTATTTTTAATTCTATAATAGCTTGTCTAACAAAACGGATTTTTTTGGCATTACTGTCTAACAAAACACATTGCAAGGAAGGACGCGCAATCGCCAACATTAAACCGGGCAACCCCGCACCGGTACCAACATCTAAAATGTCGGTGCCGCAAATATAAGGCAATACCGCCAAACTGTCTAAAATATGTTTAGGGATCATCTGGGCAACCTCGCGCACTGCTGTTAAGTTATAGACACGATTCCATGTTGCCAGTAATTCTAGGTAATTTAAGAGTTGCGTTTGGATGGGGCTATCAATGTCAAGTTGTAGGGCGTGTAAACCCTGACTCAGTTTGTTTGCGATATTCATTTTTATACTGAAAGTACAACGGATTGACGGAATAAACGGATTTTAACTCACGTTTCGGGTTTTATGCTTTTAAATAACGACTTGATTTACAAAATATTATTGTAACTACTCAGCCCTGAAAGGGCGCTTTATTAAAGCCCAGGGCAGCGCCCTCTCCACCCATTTTAAACACCTGCACCTGGGGCGTTGCCCCAGGCTATAATAATTCCTGCACCTGGGGCGTTGCCCCAGGCTATAATAATTCGCCCCGTTGGGGCTGAGTAGTTACAAATATTCAAAGTATAAAACCGAAACTAGAAACTCGAAAATCTAATGATACTATATAACCCTTTGGGACTACTCGCTCTATTATCTTTGCCCGCGATTGTCTGGTTGCACCGCTATGTGATGTGGGGGCAACGTAAGCAGGTATCTTGTTTAAATCTATGGCTTGATCCTGAACTCCTACAGGCTGAAGGCCGTGCGAAACGGAAACCGCCTTTAACGTGGGTGCTGTTGTTGGAATTGCTTGCCGCTACTTTTTTATCCTTTGCCCTTGCCGGGCTTGAATGGCAAGATGCGAGAGAAAGCCATCCCCATGTTGGTATCGTTGTCGATAGTAGCGCGTCAATGGCGGGTGGCGAACTGGGGGCTACGGCCTTTGATGAAACACGCGAGACAATTCAACAACTTACCAGCGATGACGATTCGTTGCGTTTGAGTATTGTGGTTTCTGGAGATAGGCCCAAATTGTTGGGCGGCCGTGCTTTGTCACCGACGGAGGCACTCGCTCAATTAACGGCTTATCGCCCAAACGATATCCATCACAGTTTGAATGCCGCGCTGGAGTTGCTCTCATTATTGGTAGCGGAACCAGAACAAACTTTGGTATTTTCCGATGATCCGCATTTCCAGCATCCACGCGCTATCGATGTTGGTAAACCTATTTTTAACGCCGGAATAGTCGCAGCCAGTTGGCAAGCCGGGACCGATCCATTTGTCGCAGTGCGCTGCTTTGATGATCCCGCCGAGGCCATCAATCTTACCATGGTACTAGACGGTGATCAGGCCAACAGTTCTACGTTGCCCCTGAATTTCAAAGCGGCCGGGGAAAAACCGCTGAGTTTGCCAGTGCCGGCCGGGACGCAACAAGTGGATGTTTATTTGCCGGCCGATGGATTAGCGATTGATAACCATATTACGTTGATTCGTCCACCGGTTCACCACCTCAATCTGCGTATCGCTCATCCTGCGCCGCGAGTGCAAACCGCGTTCAAACGGCTGGCACAGGCCCTACCAACACTACAGCTTAGCCAGCAAGTCAGTACGCAACTGATTGTTTTAGCAGATAATTTTAAGATAGAGAATAGTTTTGCCGTGGTATTTCCAGCCACGTCAGACGGCCGGCCACAACTTTACCCAAACTTCACGGTGGACGCTTTCAACCCATTAATGGCTGGTTTCGATCCTCAAGGTTTGGTGTGGTACGGTGACAAGAAAAGCATAGCCGACATTTCTCCAAGTTTTTCTGCAAAACCAGGCTCAAAAGGGAAACCTCAGTTATTGTTGCAATCCGGTGAAACGCCGCTCATCTGGCAAACGGACGACACATTGGTGTTTAACCTTGAATTTGAACGCAGTAATTTCTTCCAACATAACGCCTTTCCGGTCCTTTTTCATAACTTGATGGAAAAACGAAAACAGGCCCAAGGTGGACTACAACACCATAATTACCGGGTAGGCGAAACGTTGCATTTTGTACGGCCGTCAAATTGGGTGGGGGATTTAAAGATTGGTTTTCCCAGTGGAGACATCCAAACTTTTAACGGGACGGACATCCGCGTCGGTGTGTTAGAGGAAACCGGCATTTATACTTTACAGACAGACAATGACTCGGCGCGTTTTGCGGTCAATTTTCTGGATGCGAGAGAAGGTGCGCTGCATTTGCGTGCCACAACAAACAAACAAGCAACCCTCCAATATGATACTGTCATCAGTCGTGATAGAAATCGGCCGTTGAGCCAAGCGATGATTTTACTCGCGGTGCTATTGTTGTTAGCCGCTTGGATACTACTGCGCCCGATGCCAACCGCTTATCTTGGACAAAAATAATCGTTCTTCGTTCCAGGCGCACCTGCGCGAATTTAGGAGTGCAAGGCGTACCTTGCACGAATTTTTGGCGTACTATTGATGTTACCTGCCAGACTGAGTGCGAAAATACCTACACTTATTGTAACAATATCGCCACCGAAATAACCACTGATTCCCACCCATATTCCCAGCACTATTCCGCTTATCACACTCGCCATCAATGCAAAAGGCACGGCAATCGTGATAGCTCCCATCATGCCGCCGACTAAAGTTAAACTTATACCATAGCTTATGCCTAAAACAATAGAAACTATTGGGATACCGGATAATTTTGCGATGCCTAACACGACACCGATAACTATCCCAGTCCATAATGGGTAGAGACCAAAACCTAAGAACAGTAAACGGGGTAAATGTGGATTACGCCATTGGCTACGCCGCAAATTCGCTAACGCAAAATCCGGCGGTAAGTCAGGATCAATTTGCGCGACATAGCGATGCCAAGCCGAGGGGCGCAATAATAGCCACGCTGCAAGCTGGCAAGCAGTAAATGAGGAGATAAGGTAGAAGGATTCATTGATGTTATGTTACTGTTATTGCGGAGTCCAGCACAAACTAAAGTTTGTACTCCTATACTTTTCTTTTACACTATAGATGTTCAGATAAATAATTTCACAAGTCACCAACGGATACTATCCCGGCAAGGGATAGCATCCGTGAAGTTATTTTATTTTTCTGAAAAACTATAGGTGGACTATCTTTTGGGGGATGCAAAAAGTGGGTCCATGAACCAAATTAAGCCATATCATTTTAGTGGTTTAAATCATTCGCTCTTTCAAAATGCTTTCCCAACCTTAAAGCATATTCTGACGCACAAGAGTCATTGACGAGTTCTTAATCTGTTCCAAAGACATCACGCCTTTTTCGTCAACAAAGCGGCGCACTGTCATCCCTTCTATCCATTCAAAAATCAGTTTAAACTCGCCAGAAGTTTCTGGGAACAAGACATCATAGATGGCAGGGATATTGGGATGCGAAAGGCTTGCCAACGTTTTTGCTTCTCGCTTAAATCTCTCTTTATCTTCTAAAGACGGGCTTTCCTTAAATAGCGGATCGAGGATTTTGACAGCAACATAGCGATCCAATACCGCATCTATTGCTTTATCAGTCCGCCCAAAGCCGCCTTCACAGGCCGACGCTTCTCTAATTTGATATCTGGTGTTCATAATGGGTAATGGGTAATTATCATTCTTTTCAGGCGAACCTTGTACCAAAAACAGCCAGCATCATTCGTTTCAGGCAAACTTTGTACGAAAAACAGCCAGCATCATTCGTTTCAGGCGAACCTTGTACGAAAAACAGCCAGCATCATTCGTTTCAGGCAAACTTTGTACGAAAAACAGCCAGCATCATTCGTTTCAGGCGAACCTTGTACGAAAAACAAAAACGGTCAGTCTCAGGAGTACAAGGCGAACCTTGTACAATAAAATCAATGAGTTATGTTAATATATCATTTATAAAATATATAAATCCCAATTCCTAATTGTCAAGGTTTGAACATCTTTTTTCGTGCAAGGTTCGCCTTGGATTCCTGATAAAGTTTTTTCGTGCAAGGTTCGCCTTGGATTCCTGATAAACTTTTTTTGTGCAAGGTTCGCCTTGGATTCCTGATAATCTTTTTTCGTGCAAGGTTCGCCTGAAATGAATGATAAACTGTTTTCGT
>QNER01000238.1 GCA_003646175.1 Candidatus Parabeggiatoa sp. nov. 1 | reverse complement strand
GAAGCGTTTTTTGCAGAACGCGAGGGCGATATACATGTCCTGTTGGATACTGTCGCGCTTTTTAGGCAAAATGCCTTTAATCAGCTCCAATCGGTTCGAGACAGTCGGAAGTTCCAATTGGAACAATACTTTCATGAACGTTTACAGGAGGTGACGCTCGCCTCACAAAGCGTTTCCATTTCACAAGCGGTGCATCAATTTGATGAAGCACTTCACCTAGAAGACCCAAAATCGAGTAAGGAAACTTGGCGTTCTGTTGAGAAAAAATTCAACGTCGAACTGAGAAAGTTCAAAGAAGAACGTGGCTATTATGATCTCTTTTTGATTGCTAAGGATGGCGATGTGGTTTATTCCGCCTCTCAAAGTGTCGAGGTTGGCAAAAATATGTTGAGCGGCGAGTTCAAAAAAAGCCCGTTGAATAGTGCTTTTCAAAAAGGGCTGAAAGGGGTAGCCATTCAGGATTTCATGCCCTTGGCAGCGGCTCCTAACCAACACATTGCTTTTATGACGGCTCCCATTTTCTTATCTGGGGAACTCGTGGGCGTTTTGGCACTCGCTTTGCCAACCAATCCAATCAATGCCATTACCAAAAAGCGTGATGGATTGGGAAAAACCGGGGAAGCTTACGTGGTGGGCGAACTGAATAGTCAGATAAGCTTACGCAGTGACAGAGTAATCAAGGGGCAGGATCAACAACAGATTATCGGTTCTGAAATCAGTGGCGAGGATATTAACCAAGCCATCGCTGGGCAATCCGGCACGAAAATCAATACGGGCAGTACCGGCGAAGCGGAAATCACGAGCTATACCCCACTAAACATTCCCGGCCTGAAGTGGGGCATTATTGTCACCGTGGGATTAGAAGAATCGCTTACCCCCACACGGGAAGGCGAGAAAGAGAATTTCTTTGCCCAATATATTGCCGAGTATGGTTTTTATGATGCCTTCTTGATCCATTCCCAAGGGCGAATTTTTCACACGGTTAAGCATGAAGCAGAATACAACACCAATATCATGACTGGCAAATATGCCAGTTCTGGACTAGGCCAATTGGTTAAAGAGGTATTAAAAACCAAAACCTTTGGCCTCAGTGACTTTGCGCCTTATGCGCCGAGTAATGATGAGCCGGGCGCATTTATCGCTAGTTCTCTCATTCTTGAAGGTGCCGTTGAAATGGTGGTGGCTTTACAAATAAGTGATGTGAAGCTGAGTGAAATCATGCAGCAACGTGCTGGGATGGGCAAAACCGGTGAATCCTATCTTGTCGGTAGCGATAAACTCATGCGTTCTAATTCTTTCCTTGATCCGGTGAATCATTCGATAAAGGCCTCTTTTGCCAACCCCATCAAAGGTGCCGTTGATACCGAAGCGACTCGCGCTGCTTTAGCAGGTGAAACGGGTACCCAAATGGTTGAAGATTACCGTGGTACTTTAGTTCTTTCGGCCTACACCCCCATTAAGGTAGGCAACACCACTTGGGCGTTGCTTGCTGAAATTGACAAAGCGGAAGCTTTTGCGGCTATCACTCAACTTCAATGGTTATTTGGTTTGACAGCGTTGCTTGGTTTAACCATTATTATTGGTATTGCATGGTTACTGACTCGTAGTATCAAGCATCCGTTGACTCATTTGGTGGACATTTCCAAATCCATTACCGCCGGTAATTTGAATAATGAAATTACCGTCACTGGCACAGACGAAATTGGTCAACTGCTCCAAGCCTTTGCTGACATGCAAACGCAGTTAAGGAAACATTTGGAGAAAGAAATCAATAAAGTCATCTTTGCCATTACCCAAGGTAATTTTGAAGAACGTATCAGCCTTGAGAACAAGACTGGCTTTTTCAAAACGCTCAGCGAGAGCATCAATCAAATCGTGGAACTCAACCAAAATGTGATTGAAGACATCATGCGTCTGTTTGCAGCTTTGGCTCAGGGCGATTTAACTCAAACCATGGACGATGATAATTATGCGGGGGCCTTTGAACGGTTAAAAGACGATGCCAATCTCACCGTCTCGCGCCTGACGGAAATCATGACGGAAATATCGCAGTCAACGGAGATTGTCGCGACTGCGACTGATGAAATTTCGCAAGGTAATATGAGCCTGAGTCAACGCACAGAACAACAAGCAGCCTCGTTGGAAGAAACCGCCGCCAGTATGCAACAAATGACCAGCACTGTGCAGCAAAATGCGGATAATGCCAGACATGCGACTCAATTGGCTCTGAGTGCGACAGAGAGCGCTCAAAAAGGTGGCGAAGTAGTTGGTGCAACCATCAATGCGATGACAGAAATCAGCAATAGCAGCAAGAAAATAACCGACATCATTGGGGTGATTGATGAGATTGCTTTCCAAACTAATCTGTTGGCACTCAACGCGGCCGTTGAAGCTGCCCGTGCCGGTGAACAGGGACGTGGCTTTGCGGTGGTGGCTTCCGAAGTCCGCAACCTTGCTCAACGCAGTTCCGCCGCTGCTAAGGAAATTAAAGAATTAATCCAAGACAGCGTCGCTAAAGTGGAAGAAGGGACTGGGTTGGCTAATCAATCGGGGGACAAGTTAGGAGAGATAGTCACGTCGGTGAAAAAAGTCAGCGACATCATTAACGAAATTTCGGCAGCCAGTCAGGAACAATCTTCTGGTATCCACCAAGTCAACAAAGCCATCACGCAAATGGATGAAATGACTCAACAAAATGCGGCCTTAGTGGAAGAAGCGGCTTCTGCCAGTGAATCTATGAAGGATCAAGCCCAAAGCCTTCAACAACAGGTGGCGTTTTTTAATGTTGGTAATCTCACCTCACAGCCGACACGCAAGACCAAAAAACCATCGTTGAAGAAGGGTTCCACCGTCAAAAATCGTTCCGTGTCGGAACCAAAACAGCGGGAAGACGAGGATGGTGATGGGTGGGAAGATTTTTAAGTCAGTTATCAGTGAACAGTTATCAGTTATCAGTTATCAATGAACAGTTATCAGGAATGTCAGTACAACAGATTGACGGATAAAACGAAATTTTTGTGTTATAACTGGTAACTGACAACTGATAACTGATGTGGGCGCATTCCCATTTTTCGGGTAATTAATGCCGCTTTTACTTAAGCAAGCATCAGGAGTCCAAACTTGAGTTTGGGCGTTTGGAGTCCAAACTTCGGTGCGGGTGTCCAAAGTCCAATTTTAGCCCGCCAAGTTAAAACTTGGACTCCTAATGCTATCGTGCGTGCCATTAACATTAATTAATTATCTTGACAATGTCACATTTCAATAACCACGCCGTTTTTCGTACAAGGTTCGCCTTGTACTCCTGATAAATCGCAGAACCAAGTTTTTTCGTACAAGGTTCGCCTTGTACTCCTGATAAATCGCAGAACCAAGTTTTTTCGTACAAGGTTCGTCCTGTACTTCTGATAATATGACATTGTCAAGTTATACTCAACGTGGTAACAAACTAAACTTTTTAATGAAGACGCTGGGCAACAAAATAACAAAGCCCACCCTACATAAAAGTTTAATTTGTGGCCGTGTGCAGTATAACTGATAACTGACAACTGATAACTGATAACTGATAACTGAAAAATTAAATTAATTATGTGTGAAGAAAAAAGTCAATCGCAAACCAATACCCTTAACAATCAAACCAACACTTACCAGCAACCAAGTGTAGAAAATAGTCAGGCTGATGAATCGACTTTTCATGAGCCGGTGACTTCTTTGAAAGGCGAATGGGTCAAAGTGTGTCTTGAACCCATCGTCACATTAGCACAATTAAGTGATTTACATGAACAATTACGTCAATGTATAGGTGCTAGAGTCCAGTTGAATGGGGCAAAGGTTGAACGGATAGATACTGCCGCTTTGCAACTCTTATTAGCCTTTTGGAATAATCCTGATGTGACTGTCGGTTGGGTCGAACCTTCGGCAGAACTGTGTAGTGCCGCTCGCTTGTTGAACCTATCGTCCCATTTGGGCTTGCCTGCCCAAGAAGCATCGCTCCCTCTCGGTGCTTGATTGAACTTGACGCACTTTTAGCAAGCTCCAAACTAAAGTTTGGATTCTTGTTTATAATTGGTAATTACTTTAATTACCCATTATCCATTACCACTTTTATAAAAATTTAATTTAGGGTAGTCCCCAAAAAGTAGTGATATTCGATGTCCAAGTTTTTTACCACCCATTAGAACTACAAGGATTGTTTGCTTATGAAAGGATTAGATCATTTCGATTCGATTCTGAACTCTCTGGCGGATTGAGATACTGAGCGTACTTGAAATCCGGAAAGAAGTTAACTTTGAGAAATCCGATTTTGGGGTTTTCAACGGATTTTCACTTGACAGAGAACGCGAACAGTCGAAAAATATTTGATTATGATTAGAATTATTATCCTTTCATAAGCAAACAATCCTTGTAGTTCTAATAGGTGCTAAAAAAATATTTATATCACTACTTTTTGGGGACTACCAAATTTAGTTTATAATTTTATGTAGGATAGGGACAATAAAAAATAATTGTCCTCAGCAAAAACCAAGTTTTTGCCAAAAATAACTTGGTTTTTTGCGTTCTCGTTCGGGAGAGTCACTCTGGGGAATTTGCGTCAAAACAGTTGGGTTGTCCTTTTTATTGATTGTAAAAATTATCAGAGCAACCACAAATACTAAATATATTTATCTTGGATGAGCCAAACTAAAGTTTGCCAAACTAAAGTTTGGACTCCAAAAGATTATTCTTACATACTATAAGGGCAAAACCTTCAAGGTTTCCAAAACCTTGAAGGTTTCTAACTGAAATTATTTATATGAGGGTTAGTCGGCTTTAGCCTTTTTCGCTTTTAGACAACGGCTTTAGCCGTTGGCGTTGGGCTGGTATCGTTCCTTGCGCGATCTTGCACTAGGCATTTTGCGATAGAAATTTAAAACCTCAGAGTCACTCTTCATCTCGCAACTTAAAATGGTAGGAAACTCAGGAGAACTCTTATGTTATTATCACGCACTGCCCTTTTTTTTACACTGGGCTTGAGTATCAGTCCCGCTCTTGCCTCAGAACGCTTTGACAACACAACCTCTACTTATCGAGGAGAACCACAGTCGCCGGTAGGACAAAAATATGGTGATCGTCGCAGGGGGGGTTGGGTGTATCCCACCTAATGGTGAGACGCTGGATGTTTGGACGTTGAATGTTTATTGTGAAAACTGCCGGTTTTGTTATCTTGCCCAAGAAGAAGTCAGGTTATGGTTACCTGAAGAGAAACGGCTTGGATTGAAGACGTTGGTGATAAAAACTCGTCGGCCTAGACAAAAAGTGAAATTACGTTGGCCCGCCTCTGAAGAAACATTGCCTTGGCCGGTGGAAGAGATGCCGATCCAATCGGGTGTACCCCATAGAATAAAAGGCAAAACTTCTAGTACAATCACCTTGCACCAGATACCGGCTGAATACCGCACAACGGCCGAGCAAGCACAATGGATGGAGGAAAAAGGTTGTATGCAGCAAGCGGAAATGCTCAGGAAATAAAAGAGCAAAGTGCTTTAAAAAGGGTAGGCTGTTGATTTTAAGCGGATTTAGGGTTTAAACGTGTGGCCTATTTTCATGGAGAAAAATGGTGGGCTGCTAAGCGTTAAGATTCGGGACAATGTTTGAGATCGTTCTGACAGCGATCCCACCCTACGAGACTACGAAACATTGTTCATGGCAATAGATAACTATATTTATCGAATCCATAGAACTTTATCAACAGCCTACCCATTACCCATTACCTATTACCTGTGGAGAATTATTTATGGCTGAAAATCAACTTGATCAAGTAGAACAACAAGCAGACAACACGCGATGGCCTCATAAGTGGGGATTTGCCGACACTCACTTTGTGGCTCATGCCGATCGCTCTGTGAGTCTCACCGGCCAACGTTATAATATTTGTGGTTATAAGATGCCCTATTTTGTACCCTACCTCGAAGATATATTGGGCATCACGTTTAATCCAGACGAGGAAAAGGCAGAAATTCAAGACAAACCGATCACACCACCACAACGTAATGAAGCATTTTGTCAAAGCATTGAGCAACACTTCAAAGCTCACCAGTATCGTTTTGATAATCAAGAGCGGCTGAGCCACAGTCATGGACAAACCACGGAGGAGCTTTACAAAGTTCTCTATTCCCGTCTTGAACGAGCCGTTGATATGGTATTTTACTGTGAATCAGAAGCAGATGTCCAAGCATTGATTCCGTTAGCGGCAAAGCACAAAGTGTGTTTGGTTCCTTATGGTGGGGGCACCAATGTGAGTCGTGCGCTTGAACTGCCGCAACAAGAGGAACGGATGATTGTGGCAGTCGATACCCGACGCATGAATCAGATTGAATGGATTGACACTGAAAATTTTCGGGCTTGTGTTCAAGCGGGTATTACAGGTACTGATCTTGAAATTGCCCTTAATAAAGCCGGATTCACCTCAGGTCATGAGCCGGATAGCATTGAATTGTCAACTTTGGGCGGTTGGATTGCGACCAATGCCAGTGGCATGAAAAAAAACCGCTATGGTAACATTGAGCAAATTGTCGAAAAAATCGAAATAATCACACCAACCGGCAAATTGGAACAGATCGCGCCTACCCCTCGTTCATCAATGGGAATACAGCCTCAGAATCTTTTGTTTGGTAACGAGGGTAATTTGGGGATTATCACCAAAGCGATTATCAGGATTCATCGCAAGCCAACCATACAAAAATATGGCAGTATCGTCTTTCCTAGCTTTGATAAAGGCGTTGAATTTCTATACGAGTTAAAAAACCACAGCGGTTCACTGCCGGCCAGCATCCGACTGGTAGATAATGCCCAGTTTCGCTTCGGCCAAACTCTCAAACCTCGGCTAACCGGTTTCCAGGCTTGGTTGGAAGCACTTAAAAAGTTTTACTTGCTGAAGATCCGGGGTTTTCATCCGAAACAACTGGTGGCCGTGACGATAGTTTTTGAAGGCTCATCCCAGGAGACTGCCTATCAAGAAGCCAATCTTTATGCGCTTGCTAAACAGTACCGTGGCATGCCGGCCGGCGCGACTAACGGGCAACGTGGCTATATGTTAACGTATGCAATTGCCTACTTAGGGAACTTCATGGCTGCTTTTAACGTGACTGGCGAAACTTTTGAAACGACGGTACCATGGAGCAATATTAAACAAGTTTGCAGTAGTGTGGAGTCAGAACTACAAAGACAACATCAACAATTTGGGCTATCAGGCCGTGTGTTCCTGTCCTATCGGATATCACAGCTTTATCACACCGGGGTTTGCGTCTATTTCACCTTTGCTATCTGTACCAAGGGCGTGTCTCATCCTGATGTCGTCTTGAGTAAGATTGAACAGGCACTACGGAAAACTATCATGGAGAATGGGGGTTCTATTTCACACCATCATGGTATTGGGAAAATTCGCCAAGATTTTATGAAAGATACCCTCTCAGAAACGAGTATTCAGTTACTCAAAAAACTCAAGAAAGACATTGATCCCGATAATGTCTTCGGTATTCGTAACAGTGTGTTTAGTGATTAGCGAACCGTCAAACCTGACAGGTTTTTAAAACTTGTCAGGTTTAGTTTCGGATCAGCAACAACCTATTGATTTTCAACCAATGAGCCTATAAAAAAGCCGTTTGACTCTAAATCCGTTGTACTCTCAATCTATGTACAGGGCAAAAAAGTGTTGAAGCCGTGATGCGATTGCTTTTTTTGGCGGGAAAAACACTCAACTTTGTCAATATGCTATCGGTTAGAGTCGAACGCTTTTTTAACCGAAAAAAGTGATACTATCGCAAAACCAAGCGATAGCATCACGAAAAACCTTGAACCTAAAAAAGTGATACTATCGCAAAACCAAGCGATAGCATCACGAAAAACCTTGAACCGAAAAAAGTGATACTATCGCAAAACCAAGCGATAGCATCACGAAAAACTTTAAAATCAATGGATTATCATTTTGGTCCTGTACATGGACTCTCAATATATGATGTACTCACTACTCCGTCCTCTATTATTTACCTTACCACCCGAAACAGCTCATCATGTTACCCTACATTCTCTTAATATACTCCATCGCCTTAAATTAACTCAACTCGTTTTTGGCAAAATACCTTATGCGCCTTGCACCGTCATGGGTTTGAATTTTCCTAATCCAGTGGGGCTTGCCGCTGGAATGGATAAAAATGCCGAATCTATTGACAGCCTCGCTGCATTAGGTTTTGGGTTTATTGAAGTGGGCACAGTCACACCGCGCCCTCAACCGGGTAACCCACCACCGCGTCTATTTCGTTTGCCCAAAGCACAAGCGTTGATTAATCGCATGGGTTTTAATAATCAGGGCATTGATAAACTGCTAGATAATGTTCAAAAAGCGCGTTTTCGGGGCATACTTGGCATTAATATTGGCAAAAATTGGGATACGCCCTTGGAAAAAGCGGTGGATGACTACTTGATAGGTTTACACAAAGTCTACGCTTATGCAGATTATGTGGCGGTAAACATTTCCTCACCCAACACACCGGGGCTGCGCCAATTGCAACAGGGGGATGAATTAGATCGCATGTTGAGTACCTTGAAAAACGCTCAACAACAACTCGCCGCTCAACACGATAAATATGTGCCGCTGGTCGTCAAAATCGCGCCGGATTTAGGTGAAGAAGAATTGGTAGTCATTGCCAACAAATTGTTGGCTTATGACATAGACGGCGTTATTGCTACTAATACAACATTGTCACGAGTGGGTGTAGAAAACCTGCCTTATGCAAATGAAACGGGTGGCTTGAGCGGTACACCATTATCAGCGCGAGCAACCGAAGTGGTGCAACAACTAAGCAACACCCTTCAACGCAAAATCCCTATTATCGCGGTTGGGGGCGTGATGAGTGCTACAGACGCGCAAAAAAAACTCAAAGCAGGTGCCAGTTTAGTGCAAATTTACACCGGTTTGATTTACCGGAGCCCCGCTTTGATCAAAGAAATTGTTGAAGCTTTTTAGGCAGAAAGTACAACTGATTTTTGGGCTAAACTGATTTTTGAATTTGGTTCTTCCCAAATCCCCAAAAAGAATACAATTAAAGAAGCTTGCAAAACTGGTTTCAAAGCTTGTGATTTAAAATAAGTTTTGCAAGAACCTTATTAACTTAACAATGCCAGATTATCATTCGTTTCAGGCGAACCTTGTACAAAAAACGGCCAAGGAGTCTCAGGAGTACAAGGCGAACCTTGTACAAAAAACTTGGTTTTTATTGAAATTTGATCGAGGCAAAAGTTTGCGGAGCAAACTTTTGCCTCGATCATTGTCAAGTTAAAGAGGCTTGCAAAACGGATTTGCGAGGTTTGTGATTTAAAATAAGTTTTGCAAAAACCTCATTAAAGTCCAAGATTTATTTTGGAAGCCCAAACTTGAGTTTGGGCGATTGCACCCTCATCGTTATACATAAGTCAAAATGTATAGGGCCGGCAAGGTCTTTTTATTGCTCACCGTCTAAGCTTAAGGTGGGCAAAAAAAACACTTGCCCACCCTACAAAAACTATCCCGCAAAAGGAAGGGATAGCATCTGTCACAGTCTAAAAATCCTTGATACTGGGCTCGGATTT